>NZ_JAJHVY010000045.1:0-1326 GCF_020861455.1 Bacillus sp. AF23 | reverse complement strand
TACGGAGTTACAAAGGAACGAGGTAGATGAAGAGGTCTGGAAAGGCCCGCCATAGGAGGTAACAGCCCTGTAGTCAAAACTTCGTTCTCTCCAGAGTGGATCCTGAGTACGGCGGAACACGTGAAATTCCGTCGGAATCCGGGAGGACCATCTCCCAAGGCTAAATACTCCCTAGTGACCGATAGTGAACCAGTACCGTGAGGGAAAGGTGAAAAGCACCCCGGAAGGGGAGTGAAAGAGATCCTGAAACCGTGTGCCTACAAGTAGTCAGAGCCCGTTAACGGGTGATGGCGTGCCTTTTGTAGAATGAACCGGCGAGTTACGATCCCGTGCAAGGTTAAGCAGAAGATGCGGAGCCGCAGCGAAAGCGAGTCTGAATAGGGCGCATGAGTACGTGGTCGTAGACCCGAAACCAGGTGATCTACCCATGTCCAGGGTGAAGTTCAGGTAACACTGAATGGAGGCCCGAACCCACGCACGTTGAAAAGTGCGGGGATGAGGTGTGGGTAGGGGTGAAATGCCAATCGAACCTGGAGATAGCTGGTTCTCTCCGAAATAGCTTTAGGGCTAGCCTCAAGGTAAGAGTCTTGGAGGTAGAGCACTGATTGGACTAGGGGCCCCTACCGGGTTACCGAATTCAGTCAAACTCCGAATGCCAATGACTTATCCTTGGGAGTCAGACTGCGAGTGATAAGATCCGTAGTCGAAAGGGAAACAGCCCAGACCGCCAGCTAAGGTCCCAAAGTATACGTTAAGTGGAAAAGGATGTGGAGTTGCTTAGACAACCAGGATGTTGGCTTAGAAGCAGCCACCATTTAAAGAGTGCGTAATAGCTCACTGGTCGAGTGACTCTGCGCCGAAAATGTACCGGGGCTAAACGTATCACCGAAGCTGCGGACTGTTCTTCGAACAGTGGTAGGAGAGCGTTCTAAGGGCTGTGAAGCCAGACCGGAAGGACTGGTGGAGCGCTTAGAAGTGAGAATGCCGGTATGAGTAGCGAAAGAGGGGTGAGAATCCCCTCCACCGAATGCCTAAGGTTTCCTGAGGAAGGCTCGTCCGCTCAGGGTTAGTCGGGACCTAAGCCGAGGCCGAAAGGCGTAGGCGATGGACAACAGGTTGATATTCCTGTACCACCTCCTCACCATTTGAGCAATGGGGGGACGCAGGAGGATAGGGTAAGCGCGGTATTGGATATCCGCGTCCAAGCAGTTAGGCTGGGAAATAGGCAAATCCGTTTCCCATAAGGCTGAGCTGTGATGGCGAGCGAAATATAGTAGCGAAGTTCCTGATTCCACACTGCCAAGAAAAGCCTCTAGCGAGGTGAGA
>NZ_JAJHVY010000043.1:0-1521 GCF_020861455.1 Bacillus sp. AF23 | reverse complement strand
CGAAGAAGGTGTCCGCAGACCAGTATGACATGATGACCTTTGAAGAGGCATGGCAGGAAGAAGCATTAACCATGAAGGAACAGGACATCAAAACGGTGGTTGTGTTCCTGACGGATGAAAGCCGCCGTCAGGCTGCGACAGAGAAATTAAAAGAGCTGGGTTCCGGTGCCAAGCCGGTCTTTATCGGCAGCGGGACAGGCTATAAGAGAGAGTCTGAGAATCGGTATACCATTCGTTTAAACGAAAAAAGCGACTATGCGGAATGCTTGAAGGAAATAAAATCCCAAACCGGAAACGCAGAGGCCATATGGTATATGTGGCCGACAGAAGACGCGGAATGTGTGACGGATCCGTCCGGCATGATCTATATGCTTCAGGGATTGGCGGCAGCGGGATTAAAAACCGGAAGGGTTATGATCGCCGGAGGATACAGAGACGGACTGGAACGCTGCCATACGGAATCCTGGATTGGGATCGAGCGGTCCGCCGGCCTCGTGATGCCGGGTTCAAAAGTCAACGTCATCTGTGCGGATCTTAAAGAGACAAGTGCTGCCGAATGGGCGGAAACGATGTGGAAGGAGCTGCATGCGGAAAAGGCGGAAAGCGTTCTGTATGAAGACGGTCTCCGAAAGGTAAGCAGAATCTCCCCGATTCAGACAGAAAGCTCAAAAAAAGATGTACTCAAAGAAGGCGGCGTCTACCTCATTACAGGAGGCGCAGGCGGCCTCGGCATGATTTTCTCCCGCTGGCTCGCTGATGCGTACAAGGCGAAGCTTATTCTTGTCAATCGAAGCAGCATTGAGGGTAAGAAAGAAAAACTTGAACAGCTGCAGAACGCCGGAGCAGAGGTCATGTATTACAGTGCCGATGTGTGTCATGCAGAGGAAATGAAACAAGCCGTCCAGGCAGGAAAAGCCCGCTTTGGTCATATAGACGGAGTCATCCATGCCGCCGGGATAGAAGGTGGAGGAAGTATACTCGAAAAAGAAATCGAGGAATACTTAAAAACCTTAGAACCAAAAGTTCAGGGAACGCTTGCGCTTGAAGAAGCATTACAGGGAGAGCATCTTGATTTCATCTGTTATTTCTCATCAAGCTCAGCGATCATAGGAGATTTCGGAAACTGTGACTATGCAGTCGGAAACCGATTCCTCATGAGCTACGGGGCGTATCGGAACACCCGACACAAAGGAAAGACCGTTGTGGTGAACTGGCCGCTGTGGGAGAGTGAAGGGATGGGCTTTGCCGATGAGCAAAGCAGCCGGATGTACCTCAAGTCCAGCGGACAAAGATTGTTGGAATCAACAGAAGGAACGGAAGTTTTTGAAGCCATTCTTCGCCAGAAACATACTCAGTGGCTTGTCATGACGGGAAACCGGGAGAGAGTATATAAATTCCTTGGGTTAAGTGAAGAAACAAGGGCAAAAACTGAAGTGAAAAGAGCAGCGTTACCTCCCGGAAAAGGCAGAAGAGCTGAAATGAGCGGCTGGAACATAAAACAGTGTGTGATTTGGGAACTAA
>NZ_JAJHVY010000003.1:0-1744 GCF_020861455.1 Bacillus sp. AF23 | reverse complement strand
TTGGCTGTATAAAAGGTGTTTTGATCCCTGTCTCAAAAACGGGGGTCAGTCCCTATGAGAAGGGCTTTTTTGAGCGAGGGTATTACTTTTACCCTTCCTCTATTAAACTGATCTATCATACTATTTTTTAGTAAAAACAAAAGAATAGTATCCATCAGCTTCTCCAGTTCTCAGCTTAATTGCTGATCTTCCGTAAGCTGATTTGCTACTGATTTTACCATGCATTGTAGAATACTGCGTTAAGGTACCTGTAGACTTTCTTTTGTATGGTTTAAAAGCTATATATCCTGATTGACCTTTTTTTATTGTAAAGGAATATGTACTAGAACTAGATTTTGCTGACGTAAAATTAAAACTAGCACCATAGTTTATAGCTTTAATTTCTGATGAAGCATTAACACTGTAAGACTTAGATACAGTAGCTTGCCATTGTTTATCTACTCTACACGATGATGAAGTACACTTAATTGATGCTGAAACTTTAATAGGATTTCCATAATATTTAGTGGCTGATTTTTCTTTATAACGCCAAGTTCTAATATCAACGTCAGCATAGGCATTAAATCCTGGCTCGTCATTATTTTCCTCAGAAACAACAAACTCATTCTCTAAATCTTCGTTTTCTGTCGTTTTAGTCGCTTTTTCATATTCATCTTTTGAAACAGGTACAAGACCATTTTCTGTCGCTTTGAATGGTGCAATTACTGCATTTTGTTCCTCATCATAAAATTTTTCAACATTTGAATCAGATAGATTGATAGTATTTTGCTCGGCTGCAAATCCTTTCGTAGGATTTCCAAAAATCATCAAACATACCACGCAAACAGTAATCAAAAACGCAACTTTCTTTTTCATATACACCCTCCTCATTTTTATGACACATTAAAATATTACCAAAGGAGGAGAGTTTTGTAAATGAGATGTGATTAATTTATACTAGGAATTAACAAATAATATATTCCTGATTTCTTATCCACATGAGGAGTTACATTATTATCTGTCTGGGTTTCAATTTTTAGATTTTTTGTTTTGTTAAATCCAGCATATAATTTATACTTTTTACCTGAATACGACTTTACATCACCTGAAATATCAGTCTTATTATTCTTACTATCAAGTACTATATCATTCCCGTTCTTTACCCATGTCACTTTTTTATCTTTCCATGCCAATGTTCCTGTACCTATACCCATTTGTTTATTTTTTTCAAATGTATATATCACAACTTTTTCATTGTCAATTTCCTTTGTTTCATCTATAAAGTCAGTAATATAAGGTGATTCTTGTTTAGCGTACTGTAAAGCTTCCTGTTCACTATTAAATTTTTTCGCTGAATCAGGAGTTTCATTATTCTTAATAAAATAAAAGCCAACTATGAAAATAATAGAGATGGCCAATAAACAAATGATGATCTTTTTCCCTTTCATAACAATAGTCCTCCAATTTAGAAAATATGTTAGTTATTAGTATAACAATGTTAGAGTAATAAAATAAAGATCTTATTAATTTAGTTTCGAAATAGTCAGTCATTAGCTCTCGTTAATTAAGTTACTCATTAAAGCATTAATTAAAAGGCCCTCTCATAGAGAGGGTCAGCTTGTAGAGAAAACGATGTTTTTTCTACAAGCTTTTTTATTTCTTTAGATGCTTATTGTATTTTAGATAAGAAAAAGTCTCCCACATATCTATCCCTGCTTGGCTAGGTATGTGGCAATCTTCTTCATGTTCTGGCATGCGGCTGTGA
>NZ_JAJHVY010000042.1:0-5177 GCF_020861455.1 Bacillus sp. AF23 | reverse complement strand
AAGTGAAACGCTGCCTACTAAGATCAGATGTATTTTCATGAACCAGCGGGTGTATAATACCGAGCTGGTTCGTTGATACTGCAGACGGCTGTTTAATTTCTGAAGGCACCCAGTATTTTTCCTTCGCAAACGGATAGGTCGGAAGGCTAATAAAGTGAGGTCTGACTGCCATTTGATCAAACAGTTTATTCCAATCTATACTAATCCCCTTCGTCCAAAAATCAAGAATCCTTTCATACTTTTTATTTTCGAGCAATTTTTCTATTGCAGTCTGCAGTTCCTCTTCTTTACCAAAAACAGATAAAATATCATCATTTCCATGGGCAGCCCCCTGGAAAAAGTCAATGGTGGCTTCTTCGCCTGCTATATAAGAATAAAGTTTTTCTTCAAGTTCTTTTATAGAAGTTACTAATAAAGCTAAGCGATATTCCATATGTTCACGACCAACTAAGAGCGTATAACTAATATTAGTAAGGTCAGCATCCGTAAACTTCCGTTTATCAATCGTCGTAGCCAAGCGTTGCACCTGGTCGCGGAGTCGGATTTTATCCCTGGCGGATAAGACGATAATTTCAGGTTGTTTTAACATTTCGTCGATTCCCCCCATAATAAGCCCCTTATTTTCCCTTAATATATTCTTCTAATATAACGTGAGCATTAGCTCCCCCAGCACCAAATGAAGAAACGCCAGAAATTCTCGGATATTCTTGACTTGTGCCATTATGTTCAATTACCGGCCTCTTCCAATCAACCAGTTCCTTTTGTACATAAAATGGACTATCTTCAAAATCAATATGAGAATTTAATTCCTCTGCATGTAGGGATGGTGCAATCTGGCCATTTTTCATTTGAAGAACGATTTTCATTAAACCGGCAATTCCTGCTGCACTTTCAAGGTGCCCAATATTGGACTTGGCTGAACCGATAGAACAGAATTGCAAATCTTTTGTATCACTTTGAAATGCCTGTGTAAGACCCGCAATCTCAATGGGATCTCCAAGCTCAGTTCCTGTACCATGAGCTTCAATATAGCTAACTGTACGTGCATTAACTCCTGATTTATCCAATGCATTACGAATAAGTTCGCCCTGCGCGTTTGGATTAGGCACTGTATAACCATTTGTTTTTCCTCCATGGTTAATACTTGTACCTTTGATAACTCCATAAATGTTATCGCCGTCTTCTATTGCTTTAGCAAGAGGTTTTAAAAGGATCGCTCCTGCACCTTCGCCCGGTACAAACCCATTTGCCCCCTTGCCAAAGCTCTTACATTTGCCATCACTTGACAACATTTTCTTTTCACAGAGTAAAATATAAGTTGCTGGGTGAGTATATACATTCACTCCTCCAGCAATGGCTATTTCACAATCGCCCCGTTTAATAGTTTCACAGGCTTCATGGATGGCTGATAATGATGAAGAGCACATTGTATCAATAGGCAGGCTCGGACCGTGCAAATCAAAAATATATGAAATACGGTTTGCAACTGAACTAAACGAAGTGCTGAGATTAATATTCTCACCTTGCTTCCATAAATCTGGACCGTATAACTCAAATCCAGTTTTTGTGATGCCTATAAAAACACCAACATTACCATTGTGATGCTGCTTAATCCTCTCCTTGGTATAGCCTGCATCTTCAAAAGTTTTCCAGCACTCCTGCAAGATCAAGCGTTCCTGTGGGTCCATCGTCATCGCTTCACGTGGCGAGATCTTAAAAAAAAGAGGGTCAAAGTCGGCAAAGCCATCGATAAATCCGCCCCACTTACTATAGCTCTTGCCCTGTTCGATAGCTTTTTTTACATCACTAACATAAAAGCCATCTAAAGACCATCGTTCCTCTGGAATTTCCGTAATGCTGTCTTTACCAGCCCTTAGATTTTCCCAGAACTCATCAAGATCATTCGCCTGCGGTAATCGTGCGCTCATTCCTATTATCGCAATTGGCATAGAATTTGATGTTCCATGTTTGTTCACCTGATTATCTTGATCTAGCAAATTACTTATCCGCCTGTCAGTCCTGCTTCCGTCAAACATTGAATCCGTTTTACGGGTGGAAATACTATTATTTTTATCCCCCTCTTCCACACTCATACTTTGATCTTCATTTAAATTAAAGAGATTCAGAAGGGTATCCTTTTGGTTTCTAATCAAGTAATGTACTAATTCATCAATACTCTTGCATTCAAAGAACAGAGTACTGTATATATTGTTGAAAACTTGATTAAATGTATAAGTTAAATGCTTGACCATAATCGAATCAATACCATACTTTTCAAGGTCTTCTCTTGTATCCAACTGGTGGTACGGGATCTTGAGAGACTGTCCCACTAATTTGGCTATATACTGGGTGCTCTTTTCTAATAACAAGTTTTCAATTTGAGTGCTCTCTCTTCTCTTAGGTTCCTGAATGGGAATAGCCTGTGACTTAGACGGCATACCGTTTGCTACCATTGAATTTTCTTTTGATTTGTCGCCTCTCATATAAAGGAGCTGACATTCAGGTAAAGACATAATAAAGTCCAAATCCTCCATAGCTTTTTTAGGATTAATCGGACTCATTCCAGACATAGAAATTCTGATCTTAAACGCTTCAGAAAGTGACTCGCCAATACCGATGTCTCCCCAATATCCCCAATTAATTGTTTTAACTTTACATGACCATTCTTTTGATAGTCTTTGAACAAATCCATCCTCAAATGTACAACCTGTAGAATACCCGCTTTGTCCGCCTAGTTTATTAAAGGAGGCAACAGATGAAAAATAGACAACAAAATCAAGAGATTCATTCGCAAAAACTTTTGCCATATATACGCTGGCATTTATCTTTATTCCTATGATTTTTTTATAAGTGTCTACGTCCAATTCAGATATACTTCTGTCAAGCAAGCCAATAGCTGAATGAACAAGGCCGTTAACATGTGGATATATTTTTTTAATTTGTTTGTATGCTCTTTCCAGTGACTCTACATCAGTAGCGTCTGCTGAAATGTAGCGCGGTGCCGGACCAAAAGCACTGAGTCTTTCAATTTTTTTATCAATTTCGGTATTCCTCATTCTTCGACCAATCCAGATGATATTCGCCTTATAATGACGAATCATGTACTCACTCCAGGTTTCTCCGATACCTCCGGCTCCGCCGATAACAACATAGACTCCGCCTTCTCGATAAACACTTTGTACCGAGGAGTTCTTCCTGCTGTAGCTAACAAGCTGCATTTTGTACCAGCTGTTCTTTCTATATGCAACTGCGTTTCCTTCTTTATCTACAGGTATATGTAACATTGTATTTACAGGCCAGTGCACTTGATTTTCTAAATCAACAAGACGAATGTTCCATTGAGGAAATTCTTTAGCTACAGAACCAACTATCCCATTAATCCCAGCATGTACAGGATTTACAATGTCATCATCCAATACAGCCTGACTGTTAGAGGTAATAACAGTTAAATCAAATTCTTTATTATGATATTCAAGCTGAAGAAGGGCCTTTATCATTTTAAATAAGAAAATTACTCCATATTCTTGAGAGTCAACGACCTCTTGACTAACTACTGAATATATTTCGCTGGCAGGCACTATCCACACAAGGTGGTCAATTTCACCGTTTTTCTTCAGTTTTCCAGCAATTTTATCGATGCTCCACTCTTTATCCTGAGTATTCCATACGGACGCATTTGGATATTCCCTTAATAACTCAGTTCTTCCTTCACTGAAATCACCGGCAATCAGCATATGGTTTACTGTTTTTTGTTTATTTGCTAATACAATTCGCTTCCATACAGGAATCATTGTAATGTTTTCTTCTGTAATTTCATTGACTCTATCTTTAATGGTAATAGATTGATTATTTCCTTGCAGACTATCGCTGGATCCATTCCCTTTCTCTAAGATGTTGATTTGATATTCTTCTGATAATTGATAGGAGTAATCTGTTAATTTTATAATGATATCTCCTTCATGATTACATAAAGTAATATTCACTTGTTGAAATAAAGCCTGTGTAGAATCAAGTATTCCTTCATCATTTAAGGTTACATAAGCCCACATTTTTTCGGTGCAGGCATTTATGACTTCTAATTCTCCAAGAGCCATACTTAAAGGTTTTTTAACTGCAATGATTTCATCCTTTTGATTCTGCTTGAGCGTTAGCCCCATTACCGATTGTAAAGCCGCCTCAAGCATACTTGGATGAAGCATAAAGGAACCTTTGCTGTCATTTACGCAACTTGGCAATTCCAATTCAGCTAATACACTTTTCTGTCCAATATAAAGTTTCTTTAGTGCATTAAATCCCGCGCCATTTTTGATCCCTGCTACATGTAAAACTCGATTCCATTTATTCGAGCTTACATAGTTTGAATTACATTTATCTTTTATTGCTCTTATATCTATTAAACCAGATCTGTCAGGCTGTACAAATTTTCCTGTACCTCGACAATGTACAACCGGATTACTTTCACTTTTACTATAGATTTCATAAATAATCGGTCCATCGGCTTCTGGATATAACCCGGTAAACAGTTCCAACTGTTGCAATTCATCTGATATAGGGTTCATCCACTCTATATTCTGAATTAAGATCCCATTAGTTTCTGCGACAATCTCCCTGCCTGCATCAGCAAATGCCATTCTCGCCATTTCCAGGTAAATTGAATCAGGTAATAAGCGCTGCCCTTTAACAGTAAAATCTCTTATAAAAAACTCATGACCTGTAAAACCAGTACGGTAACGTTGTCCTAATAAGGATGAGACATTTTGATGCAGCAACGGGTGAATAATTCCTGTGTCACGCTTGCTGTAAGGTTGAAAAACCTCCGCCTTTTCTATCCAGTGACTCTGCTTCGCAAAAGGATATGAAGGAAGATTGACTTTGTTAAACTTTACATCGCCAAAAAGATCTGTAGATACTTCATAACCTAGACAATAAAACTCGGCCAACGCACACAGATTTTCTTTATACTTATTCGGATTTTCTTCCATATAATTTTGCTTTATGATATCCTTAATCGCTTTCCTAAGTACTGCCCGGGCTGTAAAGTCTCTTGAGACTGTCCTTTTGAACAAATTCGGCAGTTTTTCGTTCCCTTCAGCTTGTCTGAGTACTCGGATCGCATCTTCCTTGTCTTTGATCACAACCGCACAGCGGCAGTCGAAGTGATGTCTTCCTTCCATCAG
>NZ_JAJHVY010000041.1:0-8466 GCF_020861455.1 Bacillus sp. AF23 | reverse complement strand
AGTACTGTAAGAGAGAAGGAAAACACTCAGAACGACAAACCATATTATTTGCTTGTTTTATCGGCCAAAACACCTGAAGCCTTGCAGGGGAAAATTCATGAGATGGCGGGTTTTCTTGAAAAATCTCAAAATAGTGGAGCGATGGACCTGGCAAAAATCAGCTATACGCTGATGGAAGGAAGACATCACTTCGACTGCCGCTGTGCGGTTGTGATCAAAGACATGGAAGATGCAGTCCGAGTACTCAGACAAGCTGAAGGGAACGAAAAACTGCCAAATTTGTTCAAAGGAAGAGTGCCTAGGGACTTTACAGCTCAGAGTGCTATCCGTAAATCTGTGAGGGATCTCATCGACCAAAGTTATGAGGATCAGGAAAATCCGACTAAGTACAGAGAGAGTCTGTATGCATTGGCTGAATTCTACTGCCTAGGCTATGAAGTGTCGTGTCAAGAGCTGTTTGATAATGGGAAGCTAAAAAGAGTCAGTCTTCCTACCTATCCGTTTGCCAAGGAAGAATATTGGATGGATTATCCGGAAGAAATAAATCCTCTAAGTGTAGTACAAGTTGGTTCAATACATCCATTGCTTCACCAAAATACCTCCGATTTATCAGAACAGAGATACAGTTCTATTTTTACCGGAAATGAATTCTTCTTGGCTGACCATATTATCAAAGGTAAGCGAACGCTTCCTGGAGTAGCCTTTTTGGAAATGGTAAGAGCAGCTGTTCAACTTGCAACAGGCGGTACAGATAAGGACTATGAACGAATAAAACTGCAAAATGTTGGATGGGTTAAACCGATTACCATTACAGATCAGCCCGTACAGGTGAATATTGGGCTTTATCCAAAGAACAGCGGCGAGATTGCCTATGAGGTATATACGGAAACGGACGATACAGCGAAAGGATTTACTGTGCATAGCCAGGGGAGTGCAGTGTTGGTTGAAGGTACAAAATCTTCTGTATTGGATTTGAATTCCATAAAGGCACAGTGCACGGAAACAATAAGTTCAACACAGTGTTATGAGACATTTGAAAGAATGCAGATGCAGTATGGGCCTGGCCATCGAGGAGTCGAGGAAATTCGCATAGGTAAAGGAATTGTCTTTGCAAAAGTAAAAGTACCGGATGCTGTTAAGGACACTGCGGAACAGTATGTGCTTCATCCTAGTATCATGGACGGTATCTTTCAGGCATCCATCGGTTTTGCTATAAGTTCTGGGGACACAGAGATAGAAACAAAGCCCAGCCTGCCATTTGCCATAGATGAGTTGGAAGTATATAGCCGCTGTCATACAGAAATGCGAGCAATCATTCGAAATGTTCAAGGCCGAGATAACAGGGTGATCAAATACGATATTGACCTTTGTGATGGCGAAGGAAATATATGTGCACGCATAAAAGGCTACACTTCACGTATGCTGGATGGAAGCATTGGAGAAGGAAAGCCGATCGAAACAAAGATTATGGAAATTGAATGGAAAGAAGCGCCGGTATCAAGACAAACACATGAATACAATCGTCATATCGTTTTTTATTGTGACAGAGAGAATATCCCAGACGAACGCCAATATCGGGCTGGAGGCATCAGTACTCTAATTCGCAGTATAAGCCTAAACAGCAGTGATGATAAAAAAGATTCACGTTTTAAAACTTATGCGGGAAAAGTATTTAAGGAGATAAAGGATATTCTTGCAGACCGAGATGGAGGCAGTGTACTTCTTCAAATAATCGTTCCAGGAAGTGAGGAAGGGAAGCTTTACAGTGGAATGGTGGGAATGTTAAGGACTGCTTGTCAAGAAAATCCGAAATTATCGGCACAGTTTATAGAGATAGATGCAGAAGAAAATAATGCGGACATTATCTCAATCATAAAGTCGGAGAAAAACAATCCAGAAGACAAACATATCCGATATACAAATCGAAAAAGATATGTTGCTGAATGGAAACAGGTGAAAACAACTGAAAAAGCAGAGCTGCCATGGAAAGATGGCGGAACGTATCTTATAACTGGAGGAGCGGGAGGCCTCGGACTGATTTTTGCGAAAGAGGCTGCACAGAAAATAGGTAGAGGAACACTTATTTTAACGGGACGTTCACAGGAAAATGACCGAATTAGAGAGCATCTTACAGAACTTCAGAAAATGGGGATGAATAGTCAGTATCGACAGGTTGATGTGTCGGATAGCAAGCAGGTAGAGGAATTAATATCTAGTATTGTTAAGCAAGACGGAGGATTGGATGGAATTATTCACAGTGCCGGAATCATAAAAGACAATTACATTATTAAAAAGACACAGGAAGAATTCATAGAGGTCCTTGAACCGAAAGTATCTGGAATCGTCAACATTGATGAGGCATCCGCAGATCTTGATATGGATTTCTTCATAATTTTTTCTTCTATATCTGGGAGCCTTGGAAATCCAGGACAGTCTGATTATGCGGCAGCCAATGAGTTCATGAGTGCTTATGCTGGTTATAGAAATAAGCTGGTTGCCAAGGGACAGCGAAAAGGGAAAACACAGTCTGTTAATTGGCCGTTATGGAAGGAAGGCGGAATGGGAATCGGCGAAGAGAAAGAGAGAATCATGGAAAGAAATACTGGATTCATCGCCATGCCGACAGAAAGTGGAATCAAGGCATTCTATGATTGCTGGGCAACAGACAGTGAAAGAGTACTTTGCCTGACTGGTAACATTGACAAAATCATTGATGGAATGAATAAACAGGAGCCATACATAACGGCAGTTCAAGTGAATGCGTCACAAGAGGAACAGCATAGTGGATTTGAAACTAAGCCGGAATTTTTAAAAGAAAAGACTGCGAATTACCTTAAGAAGGTTTTATCAGAGGTATTGAAGTTACCAGCAACCCGTATAGAAACAAATGCCCCTATGGAGAAATACGGAATTGATTCTATTTTGGTCTTGGAACTGACCACCAAATTAGAGAGTATATTCGGAACATTGCCAAAGACACTATTCTATGAATACCAAACTCTCTGGGAATTAAGTGGATATTTTCTAGCGTCATACAGGGAACAGCTGAATAGGCTTATTGGTATTGAGGTAACTGAGGCTCCGAGGATTGAAACTATAAGTATACCTGAGAAGAAAGATAAGTCGATTCAGACTAGAAGAAAGACTAGATTTATGTATCATCCGGAACCTGAGGCTGAAAAGAGTGCTAGAGAGGCAATGGATATTGCAATTGTAGGAGTATCAGGTAAATATCCTATGGCAGAAAATGTACAGGAATACTGGGATAATCTGCGTGATGGGAAGGATTGTATTACTGAAATACCGAAGGATCGCTGGGATTATCGACCCTATTTTGATCAGAACCTAAACAAGACCGGTAAAACATACAGTAAATGGGGAGGATTCATCGACGGAGTGAAACACTTCGATCCGCTGTTCTTTAACATTTCACCGCGTGAGGCTGAAACCATGGATCCGCAGGAAAGACTGTTTCTTGAATGTGTATATGAAACTCTCGAGGATGCGGGATATACACCAGAAATGCTCAGAAAAAATAAAGACAGCGGACTTGGGGGTGATGTAGGTGTTTATGTTGGAGTTATGTATGAAGAGTATCAACTGTATGGTGCTCAGGCCCAAAGCCAGGGAAGACCGATTACATTATCAGGAAGTGCTGCATCAATTGCTAATCGTGTATCTTATTATTTTAACTTCCATGGACCAAGTATGGCGGTAGACACCATGTGCTCTTCATCGTTGACATCCATTCATCTGGCATGCCAGGCCCTACAGCAGGGCGGGTGTGAAGCGGCGATTGCCGGAGGAGTAAATGTATCAATTCATCCGAACAAATATCTAATGCTGTCACAAGGAAAATTCGTTTCAAGTAATGGAAAATGTCTAAGTTTTGGCGAAGGCGGAGATGGATATGTTCCTGGGGAGGGCATTGGAGCCGTAATGCTCAAGAAACTCTCAAAAGCAGTAGAAGATGGAGACCATATATACGGAGTTATAAAAGAGACTGCGCTAAATCATGGAGGAAAGACAAACGGTTACACTGTACCAAATCCTAATGCCCAAAGGGAAGCAATTGGAAAAGCACTGAAGCGTGCCGGAATCAATCCTAGAACAATCAGTTATATAGAGGCTCACGGAACAGGTACTGCTTTGGGAGATCCAATCGAAATTTCGGGATTGACTCAGGCATTCAGAGAGTATACGGATGACAAACAATTCTGTGCAATCGGATCAGCTAAGTCCAATATTGGACATTGTGAAAGTGCAGCGGGAATTGCAGGAATAACCAAAGTGCTAATGCAAATGAAACACGGAGAAATTGCTCCATCTCTCCATTCAAAATCGCTGAACCCCTATATTGACTTTGAAAATTCACCATTTGAGGTACCACAGTATTTAAGGAAATGGAAAAGACCAATCATAAAGGAAAACGGTGCAGAAAAGGAATATCCGAGAAGAGCCGGAATTTCTGCCTTCGGTGCAGGAGGTTCCAATGCCCATGTAATAATCGAAGAGTATCGTTCAGAGGACAGTATTCAAAAAATACCGTCAGGAAAGCATGAGACAGCAGTTATTATCTTATCTGCAAAAAGCAGCGAACAATTGAAAGAACGTGCACGAAGGCTGCATGCAGAAATAAAACAAAACCGTTACAAAGATGAGGACCTAGCATCCATCGCCTATACTCTTCAGGTAGGGAGAGAAGCCATGGAATATAGAATGGGCATGCTTGTATCAGGAATCCAACAGCTTGAGGGAAATTTGGCTGCATTCCTAGGAGGGCGCACAGATATAGAAGACTTTTATCAGGGATATGCAAAGAGTTCGAATGGAGATATGGCCATATTTGCGAATGATGAAGACATAGTAAAAGTCATCGAATTGTGGGGATTGAAAGGAAAGTATAGAAAACTTGTGGATTATTGGGTAAAAGGGTTTGATCTTGATTGGGAAAAGCTATATCACAATACTAAACCACGCAGGGTCAGCCTGCCTGTCTATCCATTTATGAGAGAAGAGTATTGGGTAACCGATATACCAGAATCGCAGCCTCTTTCGAATGCAGATATGACTGGTATAACACATCCGTTACTTCATCAGAATATATCTGATATTAACGGGCAACGTTTTAGTTCCTGGTTTACGGGGAGAGAAAAGTTCTTCAAGCAAGGTATAAATAAGGGAGATGGGGTTTTATTAGAAGGAGCTCATATTGAGGTAGCGCGTATAGCTTCCAGCCTTTATATGAATAATCACGAATTTACACTTACATTAAGGGATGTTACGTGGAACAAACCAGTTATTGTAAATGAAGATTCCAGTCAGATTCAAATTGCTTTGTACGAAGCAAATGATGGTGAAGTTGAATGGGAGCTTTATGGTGAAAATGATATAGACAGAGAAGGACACATATGCAGCGAAGGTAAGGCGGTTTTCATGGAGATGATTACACCTGAGATCCTCGATCTTAATGCTCTGCGTGAGATTTACTCCCATAATGTATTTTCTAATATGGCAGATGCTGCAGACACTCACTCAGAGTTTACTCGTTATATTGAGGAGCTGTGGTCAACTGAAGAGCTTGCTGCTGGTGAGACAAATGAACTTTTAATTAAGTTTAGTGATTCTATCTCTAATGAAAATGAAGAGGCTAAAAATCCGATAATATTTGAGCCGGCTATACTCGATTCATGTTTGCATGCATTTCATTTATATAGCGGTAATTTCTGTTATGGAGCAAAAGCAGTGAGTATGGAGGAAGCGGAGTTCATCGTTGGGTCAGGCTCATACATCTGGGGAGTGGTTCGTGTCAATAAGATGGTTGGTGTTCACGATACAGATGTTTTAGAGATGGATATTGATTTCTGTGACGAGCATGGAAATCTATTAAGTTATATTACAGGTTTGAGATACATTAGTACAAATCAGGGCGAAACAGGAGCTGATCCTTCACTATGGTGATTAAATCTCACATGAATTCTAAACATACTACTGAAGAACCTTTGACCGATTATAGATTATTTAGTCAAGAGGAAACGAAGGTAAGAGAAGAAAAGCAACAAGCCAAGAAACCGGTAAAAGGGAGAAAGCCTGAAATGAAAGGCTGGACTTTAAAAGAGTGCGTACTATGGGAAATAAGAGACTCGGTAAGCAAGATACTCAGAATTCAGAGAGAAAAGCTGGAGGCTGATGAAAACCTTGCGGACTTTGGGTTTGATTCAGTAAGTCTTTCTGAACTCGCGAACGCATTAAGTAACCGCTATGATATCGATATCACACCTGATGTGTTTTTTGCCTATCCAACCTTGGATAGACTGAGCGGATATTTACTTAAACGTTATTCTGATGAAATGAAAATATTTTATCAGGAGGGTGTAGAAGTAATCCATACAGCAGAAGAGGGAGCTTCTGCTATAGTCAACAAATCATTAGAGAACAGAAACATTGAAAATAGGAGAAGAAATACAAGGCGTAATCGTCCAGGCAGGAAAACTTCTAATATGAGGGAAGAACCGATTGGTATCATTGGTATGAGCGGACGATTCCCGGATGCATGGAATGTGGAAGAATTGTGGTCCATCCTATTTGAGGGAAAAGATGTCATTCGTGAAGCACCGCATGAACGTGCCGAATGGTGGGAAGGTGATACGCACGACGGCAAAGCAGCGAACAGGAAATTTGGAGTCGTGCCGGGAGTAGATGAATTTGATCCTTTCTTCTTTGAACTATCACCTCGTGAAGCAGAGATGATGGATCCCAGACAGAGATTGCTGCTTCAGGAAACATGGAGTGCACTAGAGGATGCTGGTTACGGGTCTGGGTCTTTTGAAGGTGAGAAGATAGGGATGTTTGTAGGAATAGAGGAAGGTGATTACAGGCTGTTAGTAGGGAGTGAGGGAGGAATCACTTCTAATCATAATGCCATCCTTGCGGCAAGACTTTCCTATTTTCTGAATCTAGACGGACCGAATGTCGCTATCAATACGGCGTGCTCGTCAGGACTTGTAGCTGTTCATCAGGCTTGCCAAAGTCTCAGAAACGGAGAATGCGATACTGCCATCGTGGCGGGGACCAATCTTTTGACCACGCCCGAGGGTTACGACAGTATGGACAAGGCAGGAATGCTGTCTTCAGACGGAAAGTGTTATGCCTTTGATAAGCGTGCAAACGGAATGGTACCAGCAGAAGCTGTGGCTGTCATCGTCTTAAAAAGACTTTCGAAAGCTGAAGAGGACCGCAACCCTATTTATGCAACAATAGTAGCAAGCGGGATTAATTATGACGGAAAAACAAACGGAATTACTGCGCCAAGCGGACGTTCACAGAGCAATCTCATCAAAGAAGTCTATGAGCGCTTTTATATCAATCCAAGGGATATGGAATACATCGTGACCCATGGAACGGGGACGAAACTCGGTGATCCGATCGAGATTAATGCATTGGCGGAGGCATTTAAAGATTATACAGAGGAAAGAAGTTACTGTGCATTAACGTCCACGAAACCGAATATCGGTCATACCTTGGCGGCCTCAGGGATCGTAAGCCTGATAAGCCTTGTGATGTCGTTGAAGAAGGAGACCATTCCGGCAAGCATCAATTGTGAACAGGTAAATGACTATATTCAGTGGGAGAACAGTCCGTTTTTCATTAATCGAGAAAATCGAAAATGGACAGATAAAGAAGGGAAAAACAGACTTGGTGCAGTCAGCTCCTTTGGGATGAGCGGTACGAATGCCCATGTCGTGCTCCAGAGCTATGCCTCTAAAGGAAATATAAAAAAACGTGTACATGGAAAGACAGAACTTCCGTTTTATCTTATTGCGTTATCAGCGAAAACGCCAGCAGCTTTATGGAAAAAGATATATGACCTAACGGATGTACTTGAAAAAAACAGAAAAATTGGAGCGGAAGAACTGGCTGAAATTAGTTATACAATGATGGATGGAAGACATCATTTCGACCATCGTTTTGCTATGGTGATTAAGGACAGGGAAGACGCAGTCCATGTACTCAGGCACGCTGATGAAAATGAAAAACTCCCCAATCTATTTACGGGAAGTTTGCCAAAAGACTTTAAAGCACAGTCTGCTATCAGTAAATTTGTAGAGGATTTAATCGAAGAATGTCGTGCGGAGCAAGGGAATCCGACCAAGTACCGAGAGAACCTATTTGCGTTGGCCGAGTTTTATACCCGTGGCTATACGTTGTCTTGTAAATCACTTTTTGCGGATATGATTCCTAATAAAGTCAACCTTCCTCATTATCCATTTGCAAAAGAAAAATATTGGGTGCCATCTGAAATTAAGCAGTCAATAGGAAAGAATTTTATTCAAGACAGCTTCATACACCCGCTGGTCCATGAAAATACATCTAATCTTAGTAGGCAGCGTTTCACTTCTGCATTAACTGGTAAAGAGGATTTCCTCTATTCCGTAAATGAAAGCTCTGTTTATCTGCCGGAGTCAG
>NZ_JAJHVY010000039.1:0-15634 GCF_020861455.1 Bacillus sp. AF23 | reverse complement strand
CGCCAGCGTTCGTCCTGAGCCAGGATCAAACTCTCCGATAAATGGATCGCAGATTAAATTCATCACATCCTGTGACAACATCTGCGTGACCTGCATCGCGCAGGCCTTAGTTTGACTGACTACGCACATCGCTGTGCGATTTTATAATAAAACTTGAATTAACAGGTACGTTTTGTCTTGTTTAGTTTTCAAAGAACTTTGTTGCCACTCTTTAAGCGACTTTACAATCATAACATTTTACGCCGTTTCCGTCAACAACTTTTTTGTATTTTCTTTAAAAAGCTTATCCGTCATCAGCGACGTATATTAGAATAACACCCTTACGTCTTAAAGTCAACATATAACATGAATTAAATAATAAAATGCTTAATCACTACTAATGCTGCTATTCCCGGTATGCCCAAGATTCCGCTTATGGCTGTTGTGACAATATTAATCGGCACATGGATGCCAAGGCTGCCTCCGAACATGTTCACACACACCAGCAACAAAGCACCCGCTACACATTTAACAGCAGTTATACCAATCCACTTTAAAGGCTTCGCAGGCGAACCTGATAAAAACAGAAGAATAACCAGTCCTAAAATAATCCCTATAATAAAAATAGGCTCCATGAATCTTCTCATCCCCTTCACTTGTTCTAGTACAAGCTTATGAGAAGATCCAGGAGTTTAGACCACTTACTTCCACCTGCTGATTTTCAAATTGCGCTGTTTCGCTTCCCTCAAGTAAAAAAAATACTTTGCTTCAGCTACCTTCAGCTCGCATAAAACCTCAGCTGATGGTTCAAGGCTTTTTTCAACCAGCTTCTTTTGCCTGTTCCACTCTTCCTTTTGCTTAAAAAGCTGCTCGATTAGTTTTTCATCAAACTCTCTTCTCAATGTTTTCTTGCGAAGAAAACCCATGGATCGCTTTTTCCTCCCTTACAATTCACGTCTTCCTTCAAGTGCCTTAGAAAGAGTGACCTCATCAGCATATTCCAAGTCACCGCCGACGGGCAGTCCGTGGGCAATACGGGAGAGCTTAATACCAGATGGCTTCAAGAGCCTTGATATATACATCGCTGTTGCTTCCCCTTCTATATTAGGGTTTGTTGCGAGAATCACTTCTGTCACTTGATCATCCTGTAATCGTTTTAACAATTCTGGTATTTTTATATCCTCTGGTCCGATGCCGTCCATTGGAGAAATGGCGCCGTGGAGAACATGATACTGGCCGTTGTATTCTTTCATTTTCTCCATAGCAATAACATCCTTAGGGTCTTGCACAACACAGATAATGGACTTATCCCTTCGTGAATCTTCACATATATAACAAGGGTCTTGATCTGTAATATGCCCGCAAACTGAGCAATATGTCAGATTGCGTTTCGCATTTACCAACGCTTTCGCAAAATCTAATACCACATCTTCTTTCATACCTAGAACAAAAAAAGCCAGACGGACCGCTGTTTTCGGCCCGATCCCTGGCAATTTCATAAAGCTGTCGATCAGCTTTGATATTGGTTCAGGATATTGCATTTTCTTTTATCCTCCTAGAACAAACCTGGCATGTTCATTCCTTTTGTAAATTGACCCATTGTTTCGTTTGTGATCTCGTCAACTTTTTTCAAGGCTTCATTCGTTGCAGCAAGCACTAAATCCTGGAGCATTTCGATATCTTCCGGGTCAACTACATCTTCTTTAATGATGACATCCAGAATTTCTTTTTGGCCGTTTGCTTTAACTGTTACCATACCGCCGCCTGCAGTTCCTTCAACTACCTGTTCTGCAAGCTCTTCTTGAGCCTTGGCCATATCCTTTTGCATCTTTTGCATTTGTTTCATCATTTTTTGCATATTTCCCATTCCGCCACGCATATTATCCACTCTCTTTCATTTTGTTAGTCTTTTATTTCAATTAAATCCGCTCCGACAAGCTTTTTCGCTTCTGCAATAAGCGGGTCTTCTTCAGCCGGCTCATTTGATCCTTCATTTTCCTGCTGATGATCTACTAAAAATTCTTCTCTTATTTTACCCCATTGTGCTTCTGGAACGCCAATCAAATCCATTCTTTTTCCGAGCATAGATTCTAAAATCTGTTCAAGATTAGTCCGGACACCGTTGTTATCCTCGGCGACCATTTTACAATGTATTTCATATTTGAATTTCAGTACAAATGCCGAAGAAGCTGCAGCCACAGGTTCACTGTCATTCAGCAGTGCAGCATGCGATACTTTGTTTTGCTGTTTCAGGTGAGCCAGAAGCTTGCCCCAGCTGCTTCTGAGCTGATCAAGGTCCGTTCTCGTTGCTTCCTTCAAAATTTCATGAATTCTGCCTACCGGCGCTTTGTAATTGGATTTCCCGCCTTTTGGCGCACGCGGCGTCTCTTTTTTCGGACTTTCCGCCGCTGCTTTTACGCCGGTTGTTTTGAGCCGTTCTACTTCTTGCTCAAGCTGCTGGATCTTTTTCATCAGCATATCAACTTCAGGCAGGTCTGCAGCAGCTGGTTGATGAGACGTTTGGCAAATCTTCACCACAGCCACTTCAAAGAAGATACGGGGATGGTTCGTCCATTTCATTTCCTGGTGGCTCTTGTTCAGAATATCAATCATTTCATATATCGCCTGGGTCGGAATTTGTTCACTCAATTCACGGAACGTTTCATCGACTTTTACTTTTTCCAGTACACCCTCTAAGCCAGGAGCTGTTTTGAACAGCAGCATGTCCCTGAAATAGAAAATCATATCCTCTATCAGCTTCGCCGGGTCTTTCCCTTGCTGAAGCAGCTCATTCAATGTTTCCAAAGCTTCAGAAACATGTTTTTCATGCAGAGATTGCGCAAGCTTACCTATATATAATTGAGAAACTGCTCCGGTAATCAGAAGCGCATCATCAACTTTTAGCTCGTCGCCGCTGAATGAGACTGCCTGATCAAGAAGGCTCAAAGCATCCCTCATACCGCCATCTGCAGCACTCGCAATAATGTCGAGCGCCCCTTCTTCAACCTGCAGCTCTTCAGCTTCAACTATTTTGTTCATACGTCCGACAATTGCTTGGGATGTAATTCGCTTGAAGTCAAAACGCTGACATCTGGAGATAATGGTTAAAGGAATTTTGTGCGGTTCTGTTGTTGCTAAAATGAAAATACAATGCTCAGGCGGCTCTTCTAATGTTTTTAATAACGCATTAAAGGCGCCGATAGAAAGCATATGCACCTCATCTATGATATATACCTTATATGTGACGGCCGATGGGGCAAACTTCACTTTGTCGCGGATGTCACGAATTTCATCAACACCGTTGTTAGAAGCGGCGTCAATTTCTATGACATCGGATATGGACCCGTTTGTTATCCCTTTACAGGCTGCACATTCGTTACATGGCTCATCAACAGGAGCGTGTTCACAGTTGACAGCTTTGGCAAATATTTTGGCCGCACTGGTTTTTCCCGTACCCCTTGGCCCGGAAAACAGATAAGCATGAGAAAATTTCTTTTGCAAAAGGGCATTTTGAAGCGTTTTTGTAATGTGCTCTTGTCCGACCACATCTTCAAAGCGCTGAGGCCTGAATACTCGATATAAAGCTTGGTAACTCACGGGTGCGCCCTCCTCCGTTATTCATCATTCCCATTATACATGAACCGTGTATCGATTCCAAAAGCTCTTTTACATAACAAAAAACTCACCTAATATTAGGTGAGTTTGAAAATTTGATGATTGATTTACCGTGCACCTTCTGTCGATTCGCTACCCTAAGCGTTACTTAAGCAGTTAGCTCGGCCCAGGCAACCCTGCGGCACATGAGAGGTTTCACTTAATGCTGCTTCCTTCCGGACCTGACATGGTTCATGAATTCCCATTGCGCAGGACCCAAACGTCAACACCACTTACTTAAGGCAGACCTTAAAGTAAACGAACCTCGAGAAGGGATTCGGCCCCGCTAGAGCGGATTGCGGGTACAGGGCACCGCTACCTCCCCGCTTAGCACGGCAAAATAAATATCAAATTTTATGTCGCATCTATGACGATGCACACATAAGTATATCGTTTCCCCCTAAAAATTGCAACCTTACTACTCAGACAAGTTTTTCCTAGAAGCTTTCTTCTTTTTTCTCAGATCTCTGAAAAACGCACTGAGCATTCCTCCGCATTCTTCCTCTAGCACACCGCTCACCACTTCAGCCTGATGATTAAAGCGTTCTTCCTGAAGAAGGTTCATTAACGTGCCTGAACAGCCTCCTTTTGGATCAAATGCGCCAAATACCACTTTCTCCACGCGTGAAAGCACGACGGCTCCGGCACACATCGGACAAGGCTCAAGGGTAACGTAAAGTGTTGCGCCTTCCAGTCTCCATGTTCCAAGTGACTTGCACGCTTCATCAATCACAAGCATTTCCGCATGAGCGATAGACCGCTGCTCTGTTTCTCTTAAATTATGCGCGCGTGCCACGATTTTATCATTCACAACAAGCACGGCCCCGATCGGAACCTCGCCTTTCGCTTCAGCTTTTTTCGCTTCTTTTATTGCTTCTTTCATATAAAGTTCATCTTGATTCATCAGATTAGCTCTCTTTTCAAAGTTTTTTCCTTACCTAAAAAGGCTACATATTAACTATAACTTAAACAGAAAGGAGACTGTCGATGTCTAAAGCAGACACAGCTCTTCTCATTGTAGACATGATCAATAATTTTGAATTTGATATGGGAGAAAGTCTTGCCAACAAAACAGAAAAAATCGTTCCTCACATTTTATCATTAAAAAAGCACGCAAGACAAAATGACTGGCCGATTATATACATTAATGATCATTACGGGCTTTGGCAAGCGGATATCCAAAATATCCAGCAAGAATGTGAAAACGAGAAAAGCAAGGCCATTATTGAAAAGATATCGCCCGAGGATGCCGACTATTTTTTAATCAAGCCGAAACACTCCGCTTTTTATGAAACAGCCCTCCATACCCTCCTGACTGAATTACAGGTGAAACGCATTGTCTTAACAGGGATAGCGGGAAATATATGCGTGCTGTTTACCGCTAATGATGCTTACATGAGAGAATACAGCATTACAATACCCAAGGATTGCATTGCTTCTAACAGCGATCAGGACAATGAGTTCGCTCTAACCATGATGGAAAATGTTCTTTTCGCAGAAATTACAACTGAAGAACAAATTACAGAAAAACAAACATGATTAGCGCTTTCCTTTCATACATTGTAGCGATATGAAAGGAGGCGTTTTTCATTCAAATTTATGTGGTGAAACAAGGCGACACTCTTTCTGCTATCGCTTCACAATACAGAACAACTGCAAACGAAATCACAGAAACGAATGAAATACCGAATCCCGACAGCCTTGTTGTCGGACAAACCATTGTTATTCCAATAGCTGGCCAGTTTTATGATGTTCAACAAGGTGATACCCTGACATCCATCGCACAGCAATTTAATACAACAGCAGCTGAGCTTGCCAGGGTGAACCGCATCCAGTTAAATACCGTACTGCAGATTGGTTTCCGTTTATACATTCCTCCAGTTCCAAAAAGAGACATTGAATCAAGCGCTTATTTGGAGCCACGCGGAAATCAAGTCAGCGAAAATCTCCAGCAGGCGGCCAGAGAAGCATCGCCCTACTTAACGTACCTTGGGGCATTCAGTTTCCAGGCACAGCGTGATGGAACCTTAGTCGCACCGCCTTTAACGAATTTAAGAAGCATTGCAGAGAATCAAGGCACGACACTGATGATGATTATAACGAACCTAGAAAACCAGGCATTCAGCGATGAGCTCGGCCGGATCCTTTTGAACGACGATACTGTGAAAAGAAGACTTTTGAATGAAATAGTCGAGAACGCCAGAAGATATGGCTTCCGTGCTATTCATTTTGACTTTGAATACTTACGGCCCCAGGATAGAGAGGCATATAATCAATTTCTCCGCGAGGCAAGGGATCTTTTTCATCAAGAAGGCTTAGAAATTTCTACGGCGCTTGCCCCTAAAACAAGCGCAACACAGCAGGGCAGATGGTACGAAGCCCATGATTACAGAGCACACGGTCAAATTGTCGACTTCGTTGTTCTCATGACTTATGAATGGGGATACAGCGGCGGACCGGCTCAAGCCGTTTCTCCAATAGGACCTGTTCGGGACGTCATTGAATATGCTTTAACCGAAATGCCCGCCAATAAAATTGTCATGGGACAGAACTTATATGGATATGACTGGACACTGCCATATACAGCAGGAGGAACTCCGGCAAGAGCAATAAGCCCTCAGCAAGCCATTGTCATAGCCGAACAAAACAATGCCGACATCCAGTATGACCAAACCGCTCAAGCCCCCTTCTTCCGCTATACTGATGCAGAAAACAAAAGGCACGAGGTATGGTTTGAAGACGCCCGTTCGATTCAGGCCAAATTCAATCTGATTAAAGAGCTTAATTTAAGAGGGATCAGCTACTGGAAGCTGGGGCTTTCCTTTCCTCAAAACTGGCTGCTGCTTTCTGATCAATTTCAAGTTGTCAAAAAGACGTTCCGTTAATTTGGAAACGTCTTTTTTTCATAGGGGAATCCAAGGGTTGTGATACAATATGAAGGTCAGCAATTGACGGACGTTTTTTAGAAATAAGGAGGATTCCAATGAATACAGCCCCTTTTATCGCAGTTGAAGGTCCTATCGGGGCAGGAAAAACAACGCTCGCGACGATGCTTTCACAAGAGCTTGGATTCCCTATGATCAGTGAGATTGTTGAGGATAATCCATACCTTGATAAGTTTTATGACAACATTGAGGAATGGAGCTTCCAGCTTGAGATGTTTTTTCTTTGTCACAGGTACAAACAGCTTGAGGATACCAGCCATCACTTTTTAAATGAAGGACAGCCTGTAATAGCTGATTACCACATTTATAAAAATGTGATTTTTGCGGAACGAACGCTGTCTGAACAGCAGCTCAACAAATATAGAAAGATTTTTCATCTTCTTACCGATGATCTTCCAAAGCCAAATTTCATCATTTACATAAAGGCAAGTCTGCCCACATTGTTACACCGCATTGAAAAACGCGGGCGTCCCTTTGAGAAAAAAATTGAAACAAGCTATTTGGAGCAGCTGATCGCAGATTATGACATCGCCATTAAGCAGCTGCAGGAAGCAGACCCAGATCTTACGGTGTTAACAATAGATGGCGATTCAGAGGATTTCGTTTTGAATAAGAGCGATTTTGAACGTATTGCCGCCCATGTAAAGGAGCTTATAAAATGAAGGAACATCATATCCCTGAAAATTCAATCATTACAGTAGCAGGAACAGTAGGTGTCGGAAAATCTACTTTGACAAGAGCATTGGCTAAACGGCTTGGCTTTAAAACCTCTCTTGAGGAAGTCGATCATAACCCATACTTAGAAAAATTCTATCATGATTTTGAACGCTGGAGCT
Organism: Bacillus sp. AF23; assembly: GCF_020861455.1. Taxonomy (NCBI): domain Bacteria; kingdom Bacillati; phylum Bacillota; class Bacilli; order Caryophanales; family Bacillaceae; genus Bacillus; species Bacillus sp. AF23. The sequence continues at coordinate 8,220 of NZ_JAJHVY010000039.1, read as the reverse complement.
TCCATCTGCAAATCTACTTCTTAGCTGAACGATTCAAAGAACAGAAAAATATTTTTGAAGCCGGCGGAGGGTTTGTACAGGATCGTTCTATTTATGAGGATACTGGGATTTTCGCAAAAATGCACGCTGACAAAGGGACGATGTCAAAGACTGATTATAAAACCTATACAAGCTTGTTTGAAGCAATGGTGATGACACCGTATTTCCCGCATCCTGATGTGCTGATCTATTTAGAAGGTGATCTGGACAACATATTAGCCCGGATTGAAGAACGCGGACGTGAAATGGAGCTTCAAACAGATCGGTCTTATTGGGAAGAAATGCACACGCGTTACGAAAACTGGATCAGCGGTTTTAACGCTTGCCCTGTCCTGAAAATCCGTATTGAAGATTATGACTTGAAGAATGATGAAAGTTCTATCGAGAACATTGTTGATCAAATCGCAACTGTCATTCATGAAACGAAAAAAAAGTGAATCTCATGACCTGAGATTCACTTTTTTATGATATTAAAAAATCCGTTGCGAACGATGCAACGGACAAAACAATCTCCAATATATGCTTGAGTTTCATTAGAATTAAAATCAATATGGCGGAGGAAGAGGGATTCGAACCCCCGCGGGCTTTGACACCCCTGTCGGTTTTCAAGACCGATCCCTTCAGCCGGACTTGGGTATTCCTCCGTATCGACAAGACTTACTATATCATGAATGTTTTATGATGGTCAAGCATTTTTAAAAACTTTTTTTGTTTTTATGAAAGTGTTTAATTCAAATAGCGAAAAGGCGTACCTTATCAGGCACACCTTTTTCGCATTACGCTTTGATGACTTCTCTATTTCCCATATAAGGACGAAGCACTTTTGGTATAATGACGCTTCCGTCTTCCTGCTGATAATTTTCTAAAATAGCGGCAACTGTTCTTCCGACTGCCAAACCTGAGCCGTTCAATGTGTGTACATGCTCTGGTTTGCCTTTCGCTTCACGTCTGAAACGAATGTTCGCACGTCTGGCTTGGAACGCTTCGAAGTTGCTGCAAGAAGAAATTTCACGATATGTGTCTTGGCTCGGAATCCAAACTTCTATATCGTATTTTTTCGCAGCCGTAAATCCTAAATCACCCGTACACATGCTCATTACACGGTATGGAAGTTCCAACAGCTGGAGCACACGCTCAGCCTGGTTTGTTAGTTTTTCTAACTCATCATAAGAATCTTCCGGCTTTACAAACTTCACAAGCTCCACTTTATTAAACTGGTGCTGACGGATTAATCCGCGTGTATCGCGCCCTGCTGAACCAGCTTCTGAACGGAAGCAGGCACTGAATGCCGCATAATTCATCGGCAGGCTGTCACCTGACAGAATTTCATCCCGGTGCATATTTGTGATCGGCACTTCAGCAGTCGGAATCAAGAAGTAATCCTCTTCTCTGATCTTAAACGCATCCTCTTCGAACTTTGGAAGCTGTCCTGTTCCCGTCATGCTTGCGCGGTTTACCATATAAGGCGGGATGACCTCAGTATAGTTATACTCATCCACATGAAGGTCAAGCATAAAGTTATAAAGCGCACGCTCCAAACGAGCACCTAAGCCTTTATAAAATACGAAGCGGCTTCCTGTTACCTTCGCTGCACGTTCAAAATCAAGAATGCCAAGCTCATCAGCAATATCCCAATGCGGTTTTGGCTCGTATGCAAATGAAGGTGTTTCGCCCCATTTTCGAATTTCTACGTTATCATCTTCCGTTTCACCGACTGGCACTGATTCGTGCGGAATATTCGGGATTGAAAGAAGAATGGTCTCAAGCGCAGATTCCACTGTTCTTAATTCTTCATCAAGTTTTTTAATTTCCTCGCCGACTTCACGCATTTCTTTAATGATGTGATCCGCGTCTTTTTTCTCGCGTTTCAAAGCGGCTACCTGCTGGGATACTTCATTCCGTTTTCCCTTTAGCTCTTCTACTTTTCCGATAAGCTCTCTTCTTTTATCATCAAGCTCCTCGAACTTATCAAAATCTGTTAAGTCTTCGCCTTTGTGTACAAGCTTTGCTTTAATTTCTTGGAAATTTGCTCTCAGCATTTTCGTATCAAGCATGCGAAACACTCCTTTTTTCATTAAATTCATTGAATTATCGAAAATAAAAAGAGCCCTCATCCCCATGAAAGGGACGAGAGCTCTCGCGTTGCCACCCTGATTGAAAACAAGCCTAGACTTGTTTTCCGCTTTCACACATAACGGTTATCCCGTAAATGCCTACTTCATTCAGCATTTCGCTCAAGGATGGATTCAGACAGCATCTTTCACCGATTCGCACCAACCATCGGCTCTCTTAGAAAGAGAGGCTTCCTACTAGTTCCTATCAACGCTTTTCGATCTTTATTTGTGTTTATAATGTACTATAAGTTTCCACAGCTTTCAACTGTTTTATACAAGGGCTTTCTGCTTGTATTCCTCGACCATTTGAACGAACAGCTTTGTCACTCGATGATCCTCTGTCAGTTCCGGATGGAACGAACAGCCCAAGAAATTCCCCTGTTTAGCAGCAACAATGCGTCCGTTATGCTCAGAAAGCACTTCAACATTTTCACCGACTTCCAAGATATGCGGCGCACGGATGAATACACCAGTGAAAGGTTCGTCCAGCCCTTTAATTGTTAAATCAGCTTCAAAGCTGTCAACCTGCCGGCCAAACGAATTCCGTTCAACAACTACATTCAGCAAACCTAAATGAGCGTTGTCTGAACCGGCAATTTCCTTTGCTAAAATAATTAAACCGGCACATGTCCCAAACATCGGTTTTCCCTGAGCAGCAAACTCACGCAATGGCTCCATGAATTGATACGTATCAATTAAACGGCGCATTGTCGTGCTTTCTCCTCCCGGCAAAATTAAACCATCGATTTCGTTTAGCTGCTCTGGGCGTTTAATAACAAGTCCAGCTGCACCGCATGCTTCAATTGCATGGATATGCTCTCTTACTGCTCCTTGAAGTCCTAGTACACCTATTGTTAACATGTCGCAGCTCTCCTATATTCTTACCAGCCGCGTTCTTGCATACGCTGTTCTGGAAGTAAATTTGAGATTTCGATCCCTTTCATTGCAGTTCCAAGCTCTTTTGAAAGCTCTGCAATCAATTTATAATCAGTGAAGTGAGTTGTCGCTTCCACAATTGCTTTTGCGAATTTTGCAGGATTGTCTGATTTGAAGATACCAGAACCAACAAATACACCGTCAGCGCCAAGCTGCATCATAAGTGCCGCATCAGCAGGAGTCGCTACGCCGCCAGCCGCAAAGTTAACGACAGGAAGTTTACCGTCTCTTTTAATTTGTTGAAGCAGCTCATAAGGCGCTCCCAAATTTTTCGCTTCAGTCATCAGCTCGTCATCGCTCATTGCAACTACTTTGCGCACTTGAGCGTTTACCTTGCGCATATGGCGAACAGCTTCGACGATATTACCAGTACCAGGCTCACCTTTTGTACGAAGCATAGAAGCGCCTTCAGCAATACGGCGTGTTGCTTCGCCGAGGTCACGGCAGCCGCATACGAAAGGAACTGTATATTCATTTTTATTCAAATGAAATTCTTCGTCAGCCGGAGTCAGAACTTCACTTTCATCAATATAGTCAACTCCCATAGCTTCAAGCACACGCGCTTCAACAATATGTCCGATACGCGCTTTTGCCATTACCGGGATGGATACAGCATTCATTACCTCTTCCACGATCGTAGGGTCAGCCATACGGGCAACTCCTCCAGCCGCACGAATATCAGCTGGTACACGTTCTAGCGCCATTACAGCGACAGCTCCAGCCTCTTCAGCAATTTTCGCTTGTTCCGCATTGATGACGTCCATGATGACGCCGCCTTTTTGCATTTCTGCCATTCCGCGTTTTACACGTTCAGTACCTGTTTGAGCCATTTCTTGGTCCCCCTAATCAAGGTATAGTATATGATTTCTATTTCTTATTGTATCCTAGAAATCCAATAATTCATATGGATATAACTTATTTTATTCGGTTTTTAGGGCTTTGAAAATCATTTTTTATTAAAAATTGGGTTTTTTCAGTATATTAAGCGAAAGAGCCCTAACATCAATCAGAGCTCTTTCAATTCATTAAAACCAGCCAGTTACTGTATCAACAATGCTTCCCCAGATACCAGCGAAGAATCCGCCGATGCTGCGCATTGTTAAAACAAACCAGTTTGCTTTATCTACATTTTCTTTCGTCACAAGGTCTACACCTGCCAGGCTGCTGTTAAGGAATCCATAGTCCTTTTCATCACCTGTATATTCCGCAGTCAGTTTCCCAACCTTCGTCCCTTTTTTCACAGGGGCAGTCAAAGTGTCTTTGTTTAAAGTGACTTTTGCTTTGTAATTCTTTTCTTCACCATTTTTGACAGGAAGAGAAAATGCCTTGCTTGTGACAATGCCTACTTCTTTCTCTTTACCTTTATCTACAGAAATGGTTTTATGGCCTTTTACCTGATCGCCTTCAGCATAAATTTCTTTCATAGAGAAATTGTTGAAAGCATAATCAAACATTTTTTTCGTTTCATCGAAACGGCCAGTGTGAATGTTGCCTTTTGCGTTTAACACCACAGTGATGACACGCATTCCGTTTCTTTCAGCTGTTCCTGTAAAACATGAACCCGCAGAGTCAGTAGAACCTGTTTTCAGTCCATCTACAGTTGCACCTTTGTACTCGCTGACTAGACCCTTCAGCATAAAGTTCCAGTTCGGCATGTCCATTTCATCATCTGTGCCTTTTCTGAACTTCATTTTTGAGATGCTGGAAGTTTCTAAAATCTCAGGGTAGTCAGTAATCAGGTGATCTGCAAGAATAGCCATGTCCTTAGCAGAAACTTCACTTTCTTCATCTACGCTTGTCCCTTCAGGCTGCTTGCCGTGAAGATCTTTGTTTTCAAGACCTGTTGCATTAACAAATTTGTAATTTGTTAATCCCAGTTCTTTTGCTTTTGCATTCATTTTTTCAACGAACTTTGTTTCAGAGCCTGCAATAACTTCTGCAATGGCAATCGCAGCCGCATTTGCAGAATAGATTGCTGTCGCTTGATAAAGTTCTTTTACTGTGTATTTTCCGTCTTTCCGAAGAGGGACGTTTGATAAACTGTTATCTTGGGAAATCTCATACACATAGTCATCAGGCGTATAGGTCTGATCCCATTTTACTTTACCTTCATCAATTGCTTCTAATAACAGATACTCTGTCATCATCTTTGTCATACTTGCAATTGGCAGTCTTTTCTCTGCATTTTTGCTGTAAAGAATTTTACCTGAAGAAGCTTCGATCATAATAGCAGCTGATGCGTTGATATCAATTGGATCGCTGGCAGCCTTTGCTTTTGACATTGGAGTCAGGCAAGTTACGGCCAGTGTTAAAACAACCAATGACATCAATAGCTGTTTACATTTCTTGATGTTCAATCGTACGACCTCCGTATTTCATTTTTCTTCATCTATAATTAAGCCGTTAAGGACATTTTCAATGCACAACAGTATAAATTTTATCATAATCGGTATAAAAAAAATAGACAGAGTCAGAGACCCTGTCAAATGTTTTTAATTTGTAACAATTTATTTATGAAATTGTATAGTTCGGTGATTCTTTTGTAATCTGTACATCATGCGGATGGCTTTCACGAAGGCCTGCACCAGTCATACGAATGAACTGAGCTTCTTCTCTTAAAGCGCGAAGATCTTTAGATCCGCAATATCCCATACCAGAACGAAGACCGCCGACTAGCTGATAAACTGTTTCTTCAACCGGTCCCTTGTAAGGTGTGCGTCCTTCAATGCCTTCTGGAACGAATTTTTTATTTTCTTCTTGGAAGTAACGGTCTTTACTTCCTTTTTCCATTGCAGCCACAGATCCCATACCGCGGTATACTTTGAATCTTCTGCCTTGGTAGATTTCAGTTTCACCAGGGCTTTCTGACGTACCTGCCAGCAAGCTTCCAAGCATAACAGCATGTCCGCCGGCTGCCAATGCTTTTGCAATATCGCCTGAGAATTTAATTCCGCCGTCTGCGATAATTGTTTTGCCATGTTTTCTTGCTTCAGTCGCACAGTCATAAATCGCTGTGATTTGAGGCACACCAACACCTGCTACCACACGAGTAGTACAAATTGAACCAGGTCCGATTCCTACTTTGACAACATCAGCCCCAGCTTCGTAGAGTGCTTTTGTCGCTTCAGCTGTTGCTACGTTTCCAGCGATAATATTTAAATCAGGATACGTTTCACGGATTTTTGTCACTGTGTTTAACACGCCTTGAGAATGCCCGTGTGCTGTATCGATAACAATGACATCCACATTGGCTTCTACAAGCTTTTTCACGCGTGTCATCGTGTCGCCAGTTACACCAACTGCCGCGCCAACGATCAAACGTCCGTGAATGTCTTTAGATGAGTTAGGGAACTCGATAACTTTTTCAATGTCTTTAATCGTGATAAGACCTTTTAATTTATTTTGATCATCAACGAGTGGAAGCTTTTCAATTTTATGTTTCTGCAAAATCTTTTCAGCTTCGTCTAAAGTCGTTCCAACCGGTGCAGTGACAAGTTCTTCTTTTGTCATGACATCACTGATTTTCATTGAGTAATCAGAAATAAAACGAAGGTCGCGGTTAGTGATAATACCGACAAGCTTTTGGTCTTCTTTGTTATCTACAATCGGAACACCGGAAATTCTGTATTTCCCCATCAAATGCTCCGCATCAAAAACTTGGTGATCAGGAGTTAAAAAGAAGGGATTTGTAATAACGCCTCGTTCAGAGCGTTTTACTTTATCAACTTGTTCAGCCTGCTGCTCGATCGACATATTTTTATGAATGATGCCCAAGCCGCCCTGTCTAGCCATTGCAATCGCCATTGCTGATTCTGTTACAGTGTCCATACCTGCGCTGATGACAGGAATATTCAGCTTTAACGTCTTTGTAAGTTCAACAGATAAATCCACATCACGCGGAAGTACCTCTGACTTAGCTGGTACAAGCAGCACATCGTCGAACGTTAAGCCTTCTTTTGAAAATTTACTTTCCCACATTAGTAAATCCCCCTCTTTTCGGCAAAATATTATATGTAGATTATCAACAAGCCAAGAGCATGTCAAGGAACCGAAAAAGAGTTGAAATATTTAGATAACGGAAAGGAATTAGAAATACATATGACATATCATGATTGGAAAGACTTAGCGCTATTTTACTCCGTAGAATCAACCCAGAAATTTCTAGAAAAAGTCTATGTCTTAAATGGTGCAAATGAGGCGAAACAGAACTCTTTTAAAAACAGCGAGCGGTTTATTTTCTTCTTGAAGCATGCTGAATCATTTTATAAGCAAGCCTCTTGCTCGCCTTTAGAAATCAAACCGATTCTTTTATTCTACGGGATGTCACAGCTGATCAAAGCATGTCTCATCACACAGGATCCTCACTACCCAAGCCATACATCCGTTCTCGCACATGGCGTCACAGCACGTAAAAGAAAGAAGCAAAATTATTGTTTTAGCGATGATGAAGTGAAAATACAACGCAACGGTTTATGTATGCACTTCATGAAACACTTATTTGGTCAATCAGGTATAGAAGATGAACGGTATACTATGAAAAAGTTATTAGCCGCTATCCCAGAATTAAGTGATATTTTTCAATTTCAGAAAAAGGAATGCTTTATTACAAAGGTTGAGAAGGAAAAAGACATGGTTTCTATACCAGAGGATATCGTGATTGATTATAAGATGTCCGATTCACGATTTGTTGAATATATGTCTCATCATTTTAAATGGACCTTTTTGAAGAAAGATAAAGATGACCTGCTATTCCATCTTTCGCGGCAAGACATAAATCCATGGACGTCAATCAGCCTATTATTTGATTTGGACAAAAGACAATATTATATTCCTTCTAAACGAGATCAGTTTCTTAAACTTCCGGAAATAACAATCCATTATTTAATTTTGTACAACATAGGAATGATTGCGAGGTATGAGACAGAATGGTGGTATGAGCTGTTAACGCAGCATGTCAGTGATGATTACGTGTTGATTCAACAGTTTTTAATGGTAACGGAAAACAAATTCCCCAAATACGTTTTGAAATTTCTTCAACAATATATATAAACAAAAAACCCAGCTCAATGAGCTGGGTTTACCCTTGCTTGGCGGCGTCCTACTCTCACAGGGGGAAACCCCCGACTACCAT
>NZ_JAJHVY010000028.1:0-18022 GCF_020861455.1 Bacillus sp. AF23 | reverse complement strand
CGCCGATGGTAGTCGGGGGTTTCCCCCTGTGAGAGTAGGACGCCGCCAAGCAAGGTAAAGACCAGTTCAGCTGAACTGGTCTTTTTTATATCTGTACTGATTCGTTTTTCTCGTTGTTCATTTTTTCGAGGTTTCGGCTTTTGAAGCTCTCAAGTATTTTTAATACCAATACAATAGCCAGAGCATGATCAATATGCTGAGCGGCACGCCGGTTATCCGATTATGTTTATCACCCGCAGGATTTAACGGAGTCTGAGGTCAGACGCATTAATCAAGGAAGAAAGTTTGATGTGATCTTTGACGCGATCGGCAATCAGCTGATTGGGCCTGTCCGTTGCCGATGGGGTTGATGATACGTATGAATTGAATATCAGGCTTTCAATTGCTTTTTAACGGGGTTATGATCGTCGAAACAGGAGTGGCTCGGCAGGTCATGGAGGCCGCGGTTTCATGCGCTGTAGTATGCCGCAGCGTTCTGAGCTCTTTACGGAAGAAACGCCGCTGGAAAACTTTGAGTCCGCCATCCAAAACTTGATGAGCATAGACCCGGCATCAATGTTCAAGCAGTCAAAACGATTCTTGTTTCTGATCCTGATATGATGTATCATGGCAAATGGCTTAAATATGTTGAGCCACTTTTTCTTCAGCATTTGTCCTTGCACATTGGATTAAAATTTATTATGATACTCTTTGTATAATAACTCCTTACCTCAATACACTATACTCAACGTTTCCCCTTTTTCTCCGTAAGTTTTTCTTTTCATTTTCTTCCGTAAAATAATTAAGCTCCCAATACAACAGAAACGGTGCGGATTTATTTTTAAAAAGGAGTCGTTATATTTGAATAGTTTTACATTAAAACAGCAGTGGTTCGGTAATATCCGAAAAGATATTCTTGCTGGTATTTTGGTGGCGTTAGCCTTAATACCTGAAGCGATTGGTTTTTCTATTATTGCCGGCGTTGATCCAATGGTTGGTCTTTATGCTTCATTTTGTATTGCCATTATTATTTCTATTTTTGGCGGAAGACCGGGGATGATTTCGGCTGCGACTGGCTCGATGGCGGTTGTGATGGTGTCGCTGGTTGCCGATTACGGGCTTCAGTATTTATTTGTGGCCACCATTTTGACAGGTGTTATTCAGGTGATCTTAGGCATCAGTAAAATTGCGAGATTAATGAAATTCATTCCTCGTTCTGTGATGATCGGGTTTGTGAATGCGCTGGCGATTCTTATTTTTTCTGCGCAGCTGCCTCAATTTGAAGCTGCATCTTGGAGCATGTATGCGATGCTTGCCGGATCATTGGTTATTATTTATGTACTGCCGAGGTTTACGACTGCGGTGCCATCTCCGCTTGTCGCAATTATTGTGATGACAATTATTGCGGTTACATTCCATGTGGATGTGCGCACGGTTGGAGATATGGGCAATATCTCTAGTTCATTGCCTCATTTTTTAATACCTGATGTTCCGTTTACCTTCGAAACGCTCAAAATTATTTTTCCTTATTCCATTGCTTTGGCGTTTGTCGGTTTGCTTGAATCTTTGCTGACAGCACAGATTATTGATGAAATGACGGATACGGACAGTGATAAAAATAAAGAGAGCCGCGGGCAGGGAATCGCGAATATCGTCACTGGATTTTTTGGCGGTATGGCGGGCTGCGCTATGATCGGACAATCTGTTATTAATACAAAAGCAGGCGGCCGCGGACGGTTATCAGCCTTTGTTGCCGGTGCTTTTCTTATGTTTTTAATTGCCGTTTTGAGTCATGTTGTTGTAAACATTCCGATGGCTGCGTTAGTGGCTGTTATGGTTATGGTATCTGTCGGCACATTTGATTGGTCTTCTTTAAAAGGCTTGAAAAAAGCGCCGATTACAGATTCAATTGTAATGGTTGTGACGGTGATTACGGTTGTCGTGACGGATGACTTATCGAAAGGCGTATTCGTCGGTGTTCTGTTAAGTGCTGTATTCTTCGTAGCCAAAATCTCGAAGCTGAAGATCGTTTCTCATGCAGAAGATCAAAAGCTGAGAACGTATCAAGTGAAGGGACAGATCTTTTTTGCGTCAGTAACTGATCTTACGAATGCGTTTATCTATCAAGAGGATATCGAGCGAGTTGTCATTGACTTGACCGATGCTCACGTATGGGATGATTCAGGAGCGGCGGCGCTTGATAAAATTGTTGCGAAGTTTAAAGAGCAAGGAATTGAAGCTGAATTAAAGGGGCTGAATAATGCAAGTAAAGCCCTTATGAAACAGATGGCATAAAAGTATGAAAGTCCAGATTGATGAGATCTGGGCTTTTTTATATAACATATGGTTGAACTGCATTGATATAATAGAGAGAAAGAAATTTTTAATAGGGGACTTGTATATGATGCTTCAGAAGCTGAACCGTGTATTGGGGAAAGTCATGCCGCTTTTGACACCCACTAGCGTTGTGCTTGGCGTGCTGCTGTCTCAGTTTTTAAATGGATATGAAAGCGCAGTGCCTTGGATATTTGCTTTTATTACGTTTGCGGGCAGCTTGAGCGCGAACTTTCAGTCTTTAAGACACGCCTTGGCGCATCCTCTTCCTATGATACTTGCATTATTTGTTCTTCATATTTTTATGCCGCTTTTCGCCTGGGGCAGCGGACATCTCATATTTCAAGGTGATCCATTAACGATCACGGGTTTGACATTAGCTGTTGTTATCCCTACAGGAATTACGAGCTTGATTTGGGCTGCAATGTACAAAGGAAATGTTGGTTTGACGCTTTCTATCATATTGATTGATACCGTGCTGTCGCCGTTAATCGTTCCGCTGAGTCTTTCTGTGCTGGCCGGTGCCCAGGTTCACATGGATATCTGGGGAATGATGAAGGGTCTGATTGTGATGGTAGTGATTCCTTCATTCCTGGGCATGCTGTTTAATCAGATGTCATCTCCAGAAAGAACCGCGGCGTTGAGCAGTACGCTGTCTCCCTTTTCAAAGCTGTGCCTGATGGCCGTGATTGCGATTAACAGCTCTGCGATAGCTCCTTATTTCAAAGCGATTGATTTAAGATTTTTAGGGATTGCTGTCACTGTTTTTTGTATCGCGTTAACCGGGTATGCTGCGGCGTGGCTTATCGGAAAAATGATGAAAAGGCGGCAGGAGGAAATTGTCTCTCTTATTTTTACGGGAGGCATGAGGAATATCAGTGCCGGCGCTGTTCTTGCCGTCACTTTCTTTCCGTCTCAGGTGGCTGTTCCGGTTGTGATTGGCATGCTGTTTCAGCAAATCCTGGCTGCCTTGTTCGGCTATATGCTGAACCGTTTCGAATTAAAATCCGTCTTGCAGAAGGCATGAAAAAACCGCTCATATGTTGGAGCGGTTTTTTCCGTATAGCCATTCCAGCGCATTGATAAATTGTTTGCAGAAATGCTTGCGGTGGTGCACCGCCCCTTTTTCAATGACGAGGCACAGCTGATCTTGAGTGAATCCTTTTTCTTTTAGGCTCTCGTGCACGTTTTTTGTTTTTTGTAGCATCGTCTGCTGAATCGATTGTTTTCCGGCGCCTTCTTCACTGCCGACAGACATAAAAATACGCGTTGAACCCGGTCTTACAGAGGAAGTATAGATCGTTTCTGCTGCGTTCTCGTACCAGTATGAGCTTGAGAGAGATCCTATTTTTCCAAGTAATGATGAATGTCTCAGAAAGGCAAACATTGAGATGAGGCCGCCTAATGAGGCGCCGATCATACCTCTGGATTGTGCCCTTCTGGAGACATTCCAATTTTCTTCCACAAACGGAATGAGCCGGTTTGTTATTTCAGAAAGATAGTCAGCCCCCTTACCGCCGAAGTCTGGAAACTGATCACTGAGTGATGCGGCGGGCCAAGGAGTGTACTCGTCGAGCCGGTTTTTAGGCTCTATGCCGATCAGCACAAGCTCAGGCACGCTGTTTTGATGAAACCTGTTTTCTATCAGTTCTAGTTGATCTTGAAACAAAGAACCGCCATCCTGTACGTAAACAGAAGGAAATGCGATGCTGTCCGTACTGTAGGAAGGAGGAAGATACAGCTTAAACTTCCTGTCGCCCGCCTTATGCTCTGATAAAGATCCGTTCAAACATTCTCCCCCTTTTTTTGCTTGAAAAGCAGGTATAAGAAATACGGAACACCGAGTATCGCCAAAATAATGCCGGCTGGCACTTCTGCGGGCTGGAAAAACAGTTTCCCGGCAAAATCAGCGCTCAATACAAGCAGCATGCCGATCAAGCCGCTCAAAGGCAAAATATAGCGGTGTTCGACACCGGCCAATCTCCGGGAAATATGAGGCGCGATTAAGCCGACAAATGCCATGCTTCCCGCCACAGAGACACAGGCGCTAATGATGGCGACACAAGCGACGAGCAGAATGGTTTTTTCTTTATTTGACGAAATGCCAAGACTTCTGACAGTGTCTTCGTCAAAGCGGATGGTATCGAGCAAACGAGATTTGGCCAGAAGAATAGGAATAAACAGCAGCATCCACGGAAGAACGGCTGTGATATATGTCCAGTTCGCAGACCAGATGCTGCCGTTTTTCCATACCATGGCCATTTCATAATCTTGCGGGTCCATTTTTAATGATAGAAACAAAGACAAAGCGCTGAAGCCTGAATTAATCGCGATTCCTACAAGAATAATTCTGCCTGAATCTAAATTGCCTCTGTTCCAAGCGAAAATGTAAATCATGACTGCAGCAGCCAGTCCGCCGATCAGGCCGAAAAACGGCATTCCCATTGCCGCGACAATCGAAGTTACTTCTTTCTGGCCTTGGAACAACAGCATAAACGCCACAATACCTGCCCCTGCTCCGGCATTGATTCCCAATATTCCCGGGTCTGCAAGGCCGTTTCGTGTGATGGCCTGAATGACAGCTCCTGCTATGCCAAGTCCAAGTCCGATAATGGCTGCCATGACAATCCGCGGCAGTCTTAAGTCAAACAGCAAAACTTCATACTGCGGATTGGGATTGATCTGAAAAAGAGTGGAGAGCAGCTCTGTCGGACGAACAGAAAATGATCCGCTGGTCATGCTGAAATAGCTGACGAGGAGAATCAATACGATTAACACTGCATATTTTTTAGCCATTTTGCTCTCCTCCTTTTCGTTTGATCAAATAAAGGAAGAAAGGAACGCCGATAATAGAAGTCACAACCTCAATCGGTGTTTCAAATGGATAATTGATAAATCTGCTGGCGAGATCGCACAGCGTTAAAAAGACGCCGCCCAAGATGCAGGAACAAGGTATCAGTCTGTTATAATCTGAGCCGACGAGAAATCTTGTGATATGCGGAACGACTAAACCGACAAACGCAATTTTTCCGGCAAGCGCTACAGCACTTCCGGTTAAAATGATGACAGAGATCATTGCCATGATTTTGATCGTTTTTTTCTTTTGGCCCAAACTCTTAGAAATATCGTCGCCTAGTGATACAGCGGTCACCTTTTTGCTGAGAGAAACAGCTATGACGATACCCGCCAGGAAAAATGGAACGGCAAGCTTTAGAAAGTCGGGGCTCATTTGATGAAGTCTGGCGCTGTACCAGAAACTCAGATCCTGTGAAATTTGAAAATAGATCGATATGGCAGCCGCTAAACTATTAAGCAGCATGCTTGTGACTGTGCCAATGATGGCTAGCTGTACGGGCGTAAACCCGTTAGGCAGCATTGTTGCCAGGCCGAATACCAATGCAGCCCCAAATGCGGAGCCGATAAAAGAGTAAATGATCATTTCGAGCGAAGTTGATTGTGGGAGCAGAACCATACAAAGCGTGATGATAAACGCGGAACCATCTGAAACACCCATAATTGAGGGCGATGCCAAATAATTGCGTGTGATGCCTTGCATGAGCGCTCCAGATACAGCAAGGGCTGCCCCAATGAGTAGAGCGCCGGCAGCCCTTGGAATCCGGGAATGCCATATGATTTGATGGTCTGTGTTTCCCGGATCAAAATGAAAAAGTGATGCAAAGACAATATCAGCATTAAGCTGCTTTGCGCCATAGAGGACGGAAAGCAGCAATGATAATGCAATAGCAAATGGAGAAGTAATCAAAATGATACGTGTCCACTGTTTTGAATACATACAAAAACCTACTCTAATTTAGTCTTGTGTTAATTTTTCAGATGCCGCTTTCAGGAAGCGGACTTTGCTCCAAGCCGTACCGCCTTGTGCAAGAGGATCAACTGAATTGACGTATACATGATCTTCTTTGACTGCTGTGAGGCTTTTCCAGATTGGATTTTTCTCTAAATCTTTTAATGCATCAGGTTTATCCGCATTTTCATCATCAGAAAATTGAACGAAAATGTGGTCAGGGTTCATTTCACTGAGTTTTTCTAATGAAATCAGCTCTTGCGCTTTTGCGGCTTTAACTTCATTCGGCGCTTTAAGGCCTAAGTCGCCATAAAGAGTTGAGTTGAAGTACACTTGTTCAGGATAAATGTAAATATTTCCTTGTCTGATTCTGATGACAAGCGTTTTTGAATCTTTTGCTTGTTTACTGATTTTTGTTTTCGTTTCTTTTAGATCCTGTTCATAGTCTGCAATGATTTTTTTCGCTTTTTTCTCTTTTCCAGTCAGCTGGGCAAGCAGCATCATATTTTCCTTCCAGTTTGATGAGATGTGTGAAACCGGAATGGTAGTGCCAGCCGTACTTATTTTTTGCAGGGTTTTTTCAGGGAACTTTGTAGATGCCAGGATCACGTCTGGCTGCATCTCAAGAATTTTTTCAATGTTTGGTTCCATTTTTTCCCCTGTAGGTGTTGCTTTATCTGTGATGTCCTTGAACATTTCAGGGAATTTTCCGGAGAATGAGATTGCACCCTGCGGATGAACGTCCAGCAGTTTAGCGTCTTCCATGGATTCAACGCTTCCCGTAATGGCAATTTTATCTGTCGGTACGTTTACTTCGTACGTTTTATCCAAATACTCGATTTTCTTTTTCTCGGACTTTGTGCCGTTCGCTTTGCTCGCAGAGGATTCTTCCTTGCTGCCGCAAGCTGCCGCCGTGAGTGCGAGAAGCAAGATTAATAAGGTAAGAGATAGCTTTTTCATCTATAGTGCCTCCTGTCCAATTGATAACTATTATCAATTGGAATTATAGAGAATGAACAGACATAACACCATGGACAAATTCCGTATTTATCATGGACTATCACCGGATAGCATAGAAATGGTTTGCTGAACAATCCGCTCGTGCCCGCAAGCCGAGTACTCATTCCATGGGTCTGAAGAGAGGTGATACACACGTCCATTCCGCACTGCGCTTAGGTTTTGCCATATTTCCGACTGTTTTAATTGCTGATAATAAGCAATGGTTTCCGGCTCTTTAAAAAGAAAGAGCATGATACAGTCAGCTTGGCAATTTGTGATGTCTTCTAATGAAATCGCTTGTTCTGAAGGCGTGTCAGCCGGTTTGAATCCTAAATCTTCAAAGAAAACTTCGCGGACGCTGCGATTATGCGCCATATAAAAGCGCTGCTTATGCAGACGAAGAAAGAGATAACGAAACTCTTGAGCGTGCACCAATGTCATTTTAGCGGCAGAAATCTGCTTGTCATAGGCTGCGAGCCACTTTTCAGCCTCCGATTCTTCCTTTAAAAACGAGGCGGTGTGCAGAAAGTGTGCTCTCCAGTTTTCTTCTGCAGGAAGGTAACATACTTCTGCAATGCTGTTCAGGCGCTTTTGTTCTTCTGAAGAAACAGAATCCATGCTGAAAATGATATCGGGTTCAGCTTGGGACAACGTCTGCAGGTTTTCCTCCCATTTTTCATTAAACCGGTATGCGCTGAGCTGTACTGGAATATCTGCTGAATAATGCTGATAATAGTAAGCCGTCCATTTTGGATGGAGTGCGGCTGCAAACGGTATGTGATGCAGAGGAATGAGCTGTCCCATTGTTCCCTTTCCATAGGCAGCTAGTTTTTGCCTGCGTTTTTTCATATAGCTTGTAGGTGAAGAACCTGTGTGCTTTTTAAAGATTCTGCTGAAATAAAATTCATCTTGATAGCCGGTTTGATGGGCGATTTCTTTCAGTTTACAGTTGGATCTTGCCATAAGCCGCTTTGCTCGGGTGATCCGAGTTTTTGTAATGAATTCTGTTACGCTCTGGCCAGTCCATTTTTTAAAGGTTTCGCTGTAATGCTTGGCGCTGATTCCTGCCATTTTTGAGAGCTGGGCAAGTGTAATTTTTGTATCGGCATGAGTTTCAATGTAATGTTTTGTTTTTTCAATCGCAGATTGTGTATCGTTTTGATCGGATACATGAGCTGTGAATAGATCATAAATCAGGCTCTGAACCTCTATCACACATTTTAATTGAGAAAGCTGAGCTGCTTCTGCCCATATTTCAGCAAGTTCTTGAAGCCGGGCTGAAAGGTTTTCGATATGTGAAACATTCACAAGGTTTAGACTGGATAAATCAGTTTCAGTGCATGGTTTTAAGAGATCTTGCCGGGCTTCCGCTGTATAGCAGTGAAGTCTGATCAGACACACATCTATGTTTCTCTCTTCTGCAAATGTAATGCCGAATGTCTCATGAGGCGGACAAACATACAGTGTCTTTTTTTGGAGAGGAGCGGTTCTCGTTCCGATAGAAATATGTCCATCTCCTTTTAAATGAAAGATCAGCACGAATGAGTCGGCCAATTGCTGTTCTGAGAAGAGATCACTCGTTTTCTTCATATATTCAATTTGTACCGGATGATAAATCATTGAGTTTTGCAAGGAGAAGACCACCTTTTCAGAAACGCTCGCTTAAATGATAATCATTTTCAATAAAATTGTACCAAATAAATGAAAGTTTTCCTATATAAAGCGTGTTGTTTTTGGATTTAAAAACCCTTGCCGCAAATGTGCGGGCAAGGGAAAATGATCATGCTTTTGTTTGGTAAGAAAATGTTACACGTGTAACATACCATTCTTAAGTCTTAATAAAGGAGATATTGTTTTCTGGTTTTATTGAATTGCTTTAGCTGTTTTTGATAGGTGTCAATGATTTCATCAATTGAAGCACCGTTCTCGATTTTTGTTCTGACCCAGCCGTTGCCTGCCAATTTATCAAATGAGCCAGACGCTAGGAACTGAAAATCATTAGGATAGAGGTCATGTATCATTTTAATAAGCGACAGTCCTGTTTTCACCGCTTCAAATTTTTCTCTGTCCGTGATATAGAGTTGTACGCCGTGGCAAAGTGTTCCTTGATGTTTAGAGAACGTTGGAGTGAAGGAGGAAGCTCTGAAGGTAACGCCAGGCAGATCAAGACTGTTCATTTTTTCTGCAAGCTCTGTGCTTTTGATAAAGGGAGCCCCGATCAACTCGAATGGCTTAGTCGTTCCCCGTCCTTCAGATACATTCGTTCCTTCAATTAACCCTGTTGCAGGGTACACAAATGTGCTCTCTGCGGTTGGCATATTTGGTGAAGGGAGGACGAATGGCAGTCTGGTTTTGTCAAAATCCATAGAGCGTTTCCAGTACTTCATTTTTACGACTGACACATCAGCATTAATATTAAATTCCTTGTTGAATAGTAAAGCCAATTCTCCAATGGTCATCCCGTGCTTTAACGGAATGGGATAGAGTCCGACAAAGGATGCGTACTCGGGCTCCAGCACTGGTCCTTCAACCTTTTTTCCGCCTTGGGGATTCGGACGGTCCAGCACGATAAAAGGAATTCCGTTTTCTTTAGCGGCTTCCATTGCATAAGCCATTGTATAAATGTACGTATAGTAACGAGTCCCGACGTCCTGGATGTCAAATAGAAGAACATCGACATTTTTCAGCATATCAGGAGTGGGTTTTTTCGTTTTTCCATAAAGGCTGTATACGGGAACCCCGGTTTTTTCGTCAATGTAAGAGCCTACTTCATCTCCTGCCTGAGCGTCGCCGCGAACGCCGTGCTCGGGCCCGAATAAAGCTGTCAGCTGAATATCGGGGTCTTCGTAAAGAATATCTACACTGCTTTTAAGGGATGCACTCACACCTGTTGGATTGGTAATCAGTCCAACTCTTTTTCCCATTAGCTGCTTTTTGTGTCGTGACAAGAGGATATCAATGCCGGTCTGGACTTTAGGTTTTTTTGCTGTTTGTTTTTCTGAATCAGGCGAAGCTGAGGCAGCCGTCATTGTTCCGAACATCATAAGTCCTGCGAGAAGAACCCATACCGTTTTCTTCATATGCTCCTCCTTATTAAAGCGGTTTTCCCGTTTTGATGTTTACTCCATAGCCAAATGGATAAAGGATGTCTCCCGGTTTTGTGACGGATGGAATGTCGACTGGCAGCGTGCCCTTTGGCTTTGATTGTCCGAAGATTGCTTTAACGCCGGCCGGAATATTCGGCTGGAGATAACGCCCGTTTGCATACCCTTTAAAACCATAGACGGCAATCAAAGCTCTTGCTTCTTCGAAATTGGCGGCATCATATGGATTGCGCAGACTCATTAAGACAAACTGCTTTTTGTGCTGCAGTGCGGCATTCATGACAGCTCTCGGAAAAGCGGTGGCCCATTTGCTTGAATCTGTTACGGTGTCGTCGATGACACCGTCGTTGACGACAGGGTCATTTTTTACAACGTAAGAGCCTGTAATAATATAATCAGCTTCTTTTACTTGTTTTTCATGCTCAGCATTAAATACCTTTTCTGCAAAGTTCATTTTGTTAAGAGAAACAGATTTGATTTTTTTCCGCTGCATTAAATCGTGAATGGTTTTTTCAATGGATGCTGTTTGTTCCTCGTAAGGTGCGGCAATTAAAATTCGGCTGCCTTTTTTGGGTTTGAACGGCAAGGTATGCTGATCATTTTTTAATACTGTCACTGCCTTTTCAGCGATTTTTTGCTCTGTCTTTGTATGGTGTTTGCTTCCCACTGTTTTGAGCGCTTTCTTCACCTTTTTATCTATGCTGCTGTCATGCTGAGCGGGGTAAATACCGCGCTTTATTTTCAGGGAAATGATTCTTTCCACCGATTTGTTGATTTGCTGTAAGGGAATGTCTCCATTTTTAACAGCTTCTTTTAAGGAGTCAATTACGCTTGCCAATTTTTGTTCATCTTTCAACGATGTAACTGAGGCAGGCATTAGCGCGATATCAACACCGGCCTTTATGGCCATGACGACCGCCTCTTCCTGACCGAAATGATCTGCTATGGCTTTCATATTGAGAGCATCAGTGACGATTACACCGCCAAATCCCATTTCCTCCCGAAGCAGCCCGGTCATTACTTTCTTTGAAAGTGTAGCGGGAACCATAATATCTGATCCATCAAGCTTGCTTTTATATGTGGTGTCGTCAAAGGCTGGGAATTGAACATGAGCTGTCATCACCATATCTGCTCCGGCATCAATCGCTTTTTGAAAAGGATAGAGTTCAACCTCGCGAAGCCGTTCCTGGTTATGAGAAACGAGCGGCAGTCCATAATGGCTGTCAACGTCAGTGTCTCCATGTCCCGGGAAATGTTTAAGAGCAGAGGCAATATTTTGCCGTTGCAAACCTTTCATAGAATATAAACCGAGTCGTGCTGTCAGTTCACGATCAGAACTGAATGATCTCACACCGATCACGGGATTATCAGGGTTATTATTAATGTCCAAGACCGGGCTGAAATCTGTATTGATGCCTAAGACAGAAAGCTCTTTTCCAATCATGCTGCCGGTCTGATATGCATTGATTCTGCTTCTTGTTGCGCCAAGCGCCATATTGCCTGGGAAATTAGTGCCCTCCCCTAATCTCGTCACGATCCCGCCTTCTTGATCAATGCTGAGTAAGAGCGGAATCTTGGGGCTGGCCTTTTGATATGCGTCTGTCAGCCGTACCGTTTGCTCAGTTGTTTTTACATTTTCTGCAAATAGTATGACGCCGCCGAATTGATATTTCTTGATGAGGCCAGCGACTTCCTCATTCATTTTTGTGAAGGCTTGCGGAGAAGACTCACCTTCTTTTTTCCAGTTTCTGAAATCCGGCATCAGCATCTGGCCAATTTTTTCATCTAACGTCATACGATCAACGATCTGTTTGGCATCATCTGAGCTGCGGGGTTTTGCTTCAGCTGTCTGACTGACGCCGAGAAAACATGAAAGAAAAAGGACGGTGGAAAGGATAAGCGAAATGACAGGTTTCATAACAACTTCCTCCTATCGTCAATTATTTCATTGCTTCATAAATCGCGGTGATGACGCTTCCGTAACTGCCTGTTGAAAATTGGTCACCCTCAAACACGTTCGGATTTTCCGCTGGATCAGCGACGGGTGAATGCTTTTTATTTGTTAACAAAGCGATGCCTAAATTGTATGCCGGATCAATGATGGTAACCGTTCCTGTCCAGCCAGTATGTCCGTACGCATTTTCGCTTGCATAAGGGCCAAACATCCATTCCATGCTTTTACTGCCGTTTCGCCGCCATCCAAGGCCAAACGTTGGATCTGTTGCTGATGGCGCCGTAAATAGGTCAGCTGTTTTCTGATCGAATAATGAAACGTTACGGTACGTTCCTTTGTTTAACATGACTTGAAGCAGAATCGCCATATCATCAGCGTTTGAAAACAGTCCGGCGTGGCCTGAAACGCCTTCCATCGAATAGAATGCTTTTTCGTCATGTACTTCTCCTTGCAGCGTGTCTGTGCGGATATGAGGGAAATGGATAACACCGTCTCGTGTATTGCCCATACGTTCAGTGGCTGCGAACTGTTTTGCTTTAAAGCCCTTTTGCAGCGGATTGTACAACGTATGTTTCAGCTTCAGCGGTTTGTAGAGCTCTTGTTCCGTATAGACATCAAGCGGTTTGCCGGTGAGTTTTTCGACAATACAGCCGAGAAGCATGTATCCAATGTCACTGTATACGTGTTTTGTTCCTGTTTCATAATCCAGCGGGATTTTCATCAAGTATTCAATGGTTTTCTCCCGCTCCTGAGAATAATACATTCCGGCTTTTTCCGGGCTGTAAAAGTAGAAGCTGGATGGAAGCCCTGATTGGTGCTGCAGGACATCAATGACACGAATGTTATCTTTCCCTTTGAAGCGATCTGCAGGCTGATCCTTGAAATCAGGCAAATAAGCAGATACCTTTTCATAAACGTCGAGTTTGCCTTGGCTTACTAAGCGCTGTAAAGCAAAATTAGCCGCATACATTTTTGTATTTGATGCCAAGTCAAACATCGTGCGGGTTTTCATTTTTGCCGGACGGCGCAACAGTTCAGCCCCGTCATATTTTTTACTGTAGCCGTATGCTTCTTTTTTGATCATACGGCCGTCCTTCACGACGACCAGAACGGCGCCGGGGAATCCTGCTGCAATGTCCCGTTCAATCATCTGATCAACCTTCCTTAGTTTCTTCGACGAAAACTGTGCAGTTTCTGGATTTATTGTTTTCGGCTCAACCTGGTTGTCTGCTTGATGAAGGGCGGTTTGTGCGAAGGCTTCGTTCGGCGTCAGAATGGACACGGTTAAAATAGCGCTGAGTAATGCTAATGTCTTCGTTCTCACAAGCTTGCTCCTTTCCGTGTTTCTATGCCGTTACTATTCCTAAAACGTCATCATTTAATCGAACTGGGCAGCCATTTCATCTTTATATCCGAAAGCGTAGGTCAATAAAAAGCCGGCCGCATAGGAAATAAAGAGACCGATGATATATAAGATGATTTGTGAAGGCAGAACCAGAAAGGAGAGCGGCAATCCGGAGACGCCGAGCGCAACTGTGGCAACCTGAAAATAAGCTTGAAAAGCTCCGCCGATCCCCGCCCCTAAGCATGCTGTCAAAAACGGACGGCCAAGCGGCAGCGTGACACCGAATATGAGCGGTTCACCGATGCCGAGCAGTCCTGAAGGAAGACCTCCTGTGATCGCTTTTCTCAGCGTTTTTTTCTTTGTTTTAACGAAGATGGCGAAGGCTGCGCCCACTTGACCCGCGCCTCCCATGGCAAGGATAGGGAGAAGCGGGTCATCACCGATCGAATTGATGAGTTCCATGTGCACCGGCGTCAGGCCTTGATGTAACCCGGTGACAACGAGAGGGAGGAAGGTCGCGCCCAGAATAAAGCCTGCAGCGATTCCGCCGATGTCTAAGATGGCCAGAAGACCGGATGTGATGACATCTGAAATGAACCCGCCTAAAGGCATGAAAACGACGTACGTCAATATTCCAGTGATCAAAAGTGAAACAGTTGGAGTTACGATAATATCGAGTGATTGAGGAATAAAGCGGCGGACGAATTGTTCTGTGTAAGCAATGAATATAGCTGCGAATAGAACGCCGATGAGCCCTCCCCTGCCGGGAAGAAGCTGTTCTCCGAATAAGCTGATCTTTGCGATTTCCGGGTTAATGATCAGAATCCCTGCCAGAGCGCCGAGAGCGGGCGTCCCACCAAATTCTTTTGACGCGTTAATGCCGACGAGAATGCCGAGATAAGTGAACAGGCCTGATCCGATGACTGTGAGGACAATAGCCGTTTGTGATTCTGCAGAGAGCCAGCCGGCTTGGATTATCGCTTTGGTAATCCCGGTAATTAAGCCTGAAGCGACGAGTGCGGGAATGAGAGGTATGAAGATGCTGGCTATTTTACGTAAAAAAAGCTTAAATGGGGTGGCGTTCTTACGATTGATATCGGGTTTCTTTTTGGCGGCGGCCTCTTTTAGATTAAAATCTTTTTCTGATGATACCAGCTTCGAAAAAGCGGCGGTGACATGATTAACGACACCAGTGCCGAGGATAATCTGCAGGGTTTCAGCTTCGACGACTCCAAGGACGCCATCAAGTTCTCTTAACGCCTTACTATCCGTTTTACTGACATCGTAAGGCGTAATGCGCAAGCGGGTCATGCAATGCGTATAGGAAGAAATATTGGATTTCCCCCCGCATAGCTCAAGGATTTTTTCCGCCAGAGTATTGTAGTGTTTTTCTTTGCTCATACAAACCCCTCCCTTTCAAGATGCCTTATGTCTTTCTCATAGATTTGATTGCTTCTCGCGTTTTATCAATGTAGCCGACCGTTTCTTCATACTGCTCGGCCGCCATGCTTAAAAACAAAACATCAATTATAAAAAGCTGGGCGAGACGGGAGGAAGTGGCTGCGCTTCGAATCAGGGCCTCGTTGGAATGGGCTGTATATAATGAAACGTCGGATAATGCAGAGACGGAGGTTTGGCTGAATTGCGTAAGGCTGATGATTGTGACGCCTTTTTCCTTTGCCATCGAAAGCAGCTCGATGATTTCCTGTGTCTCACCTGAAAATGAAATGGCAAATACAATGTCTTTCTTATCTGCATTTGCGATTAAAGATGCCACAAGATGAGTGTCCGTGAAAGCAGTCGCCTGTTTATGAATTCGAAGCCATTTTTGCTGGGCATCCTTGGCGACAATTCCCGAGGCGCCCAGACCGAAAAAATGTACAGTGTTCGCTTGAAGCAGCAGAGAAACAGCGCGCTCAAGCTCTTGAAAATCCATGAGATCTGAGGTGTCTTGAATTGCTTGAATGGCATTGCCGGCTGCTTTTTCAGAGATGGAAGGCAGCGATTCATGAGGAGCGATGTCCCGGTAGCCTTGAACAGCAGGTTTTGCCAGATCGCCCGCTACCCTCATTTTTAAATCCTGAAATCCCTTTAGTCCCAGTGACTTGCAGAGCCTGATGACGGCAGCGTCACTTGAATTAGCTAAGGCGCTGATTTCGCTGACTGTGCTTTCTATCGCTTTGTGGGGATGGGCTAATATGTAGTCCGCAAGCTTACGCTCTGATTGTGGCAGCTTGTGTTTCATTGATTGAATGATAGCTAAACCGCCTGTCGCCATTACTGTCTCTCCTTATCATGAATGGTAGTTTTCAATTGCTTTGTCTATAAAACCGTTCGCTTCATCAAGCAATGTCTTCGCTTTATTTTGATCTGTGCTGGTTTTGAGCATAACAATTGCTGTTTTGACATGAAGATTCGCTTGTTCAAGTGTGTATTGCGCTTTCTCATAAGAAACGTCTGTGAGGCTTTGAATGATGCTGATGGCGCGTTCTTTTAGTTTTTTGTTGCTGACATTGACATCCACCATCAAGTTTTCGTAGACTTTGCCGATTTTGACCATTACAGCGGTGGATATCATGTTTAGAATCATTTTATGAGCGGTTGCGGCTTTCATACGTGTCGAGCCTGTAATGACTTCTGGCCCGACGACGACCTCAATGCTGTGATCAGCGTGTTTGCTGATGGCAGATTGACTGTTACAGGTAAGGGAGACGGTGTTTGCTCCGATTGTGCGGGCGTATTTCAGCGCACCCGCTGCATAAGGCGTACGGCCGCTTGCTGCAATCGCGATCACTGTATCGGCTGAGGTAAGATGGATGGCTCGTAAATCCTCGGCCCCTGCTTCTTCATGATCTTCAATCCCCTCTGCCGCCTGCAAAAATGCGTTGGGACCGCCGGCCATTAACCCGATTACCTGATCAGGAGTGACGCTGTAGGTCGGAGGACATTCAACTGCGTCCATCACACCGAGTCGGCCGCTAGTGCCTGCACCTGCGTAAATGAGCCGTCCGCCATTTTGAAAGGATTCATACGCGCATTCGACGGCTGCTTTGATATCGGGAAGGACACGCTGAACGGCGGCAGCGACTTTGATATCTTCATTGTTAATCATTTTTAAGATATCGAGGGTATTAGCTTTATGTATTTCCAATGTTTGGCTATTGCGTGATTCAGTTGTAAGGCTGTGAAGATTCAATTGTTCTGACATGAGGATGCCCCCTGTGTAAAAATAAATATATCTCAATATTCAGTATATTCATTTCTGTTATGATATTTCAACTATCATTTTTAACTTTTGAAACTTTATTTCAAAAGAGGCTATAAGAAATAATGAAGTATCAGCTGTTCGCCAAGCGGCCCGATTTTTCGGCGTCCTTTATCAAGAAATCCGGTTTTCATATAAAGCTGCTTTGCACGGGTGTTCAGGTGGTTGACGGCTAAAATGATTTCATCGCACCATGGGAAATACCCGTTAACAAAAGAGGGGAGCTGAAGCATGGCTTTTTTCGCATAGCCTTGTCCGTGGTGGGCAGAGTTTAATGATAAGGAACTGAGCAATAAAGCAAATGGATTGTTGGAATAGGGAGCAATGGTTTCTTTTGACGTATGCAGAATGAAAAAGCCTATTGGCAGATCACCTTTTAAGATAACAACAGGATAGCGCTCCTGTATGCTTAGAGCCTGAGTCAGCACCTCTTTAGGGAGAGCGGTAAAGCGTTTGTCATCATTGTGTAAAGTAAATGCGTAAAGCTCCGGCAAGTGCTCAGGTTTATAGAAGGATAAAGAGATATCTTGCGTCATGATGAGCCTCCTTATAATATGTCGTCTAACTGGTTTTCAGAAATTACACGGTACCCCGCTTGTTTTAATAGCGCGGCGGTTACTCCGTTTCCAGCGATTTTTTTGCCTGAAAATGAGCCATTATAGATGAAATTGCTTCCGCATGATGGGCTGTTTTCTTTCAATATGACGGCAGAGGCGTTGATTTCTTTTGCATAGGCCAATGTTTGGGCCGCGCCCTTCATATATAAATCTGTTACATCTTCTCCTGAAGACGTTATGATTTTCGCGGTTCCATTAAGAACATCCTCACCAGTGCCTCCGATGATTTCTGCTGGTTCCCGGGGAGTGGAGAAGCCGCCGAGAAGCTCAGGGCAAGCCATCACTGCTTGTTTTTCTTCAATCAGTTTTCGGATTTTCTCTGATGCGGCATGCGAACCGTTGTATCTGCATTCAATGCCGCCAAGGCAAGAGCTGACTAGTATCATATTGGTTTCTCCTCTCTTGATTCGATCTATATCTATCTTAAAATAAATGATAAATGGTAGGAGCCTTTTTCAGTTAAAAAAGAGGTTAAAAAGTTTGAAAATAAAAAATTTAAATTTCCTCTTTACAAAAAGGGGGGAACCTGTATATAATAACTTTTGTCAGCTCGACGAGAACACAAACGGCCCGTTGGTCAAGCGGTTAAGACACCGCCCTTTCACGGCGGTAACACGGGT
>NZ_JAJHVY010000032.1:0-19745 GCF_020861455.1 Bacillus sp. AF23 | reverse complement strand
AGAATGGATATTTTAAGGAAAAATAAAGGCTGTCGAGATTTTCTCGACAGCCTGATCCTCCCTGTAAGGGAGGATTTTTTTACGGGATCATCCAGCTGAAAAACTGGTGCTGCAAAAAGGTGATGATACAGACGAGCAGCAGCAAAAACAAGCTGTGCTTGATCGTAAAGCGGAAAAGATCCGACTCCTTCCCGGCGAGTCCGACTGCCGCACACGCGACCGCGATCGACTGCGGGGAAATCATTTTGCCGGTGACGCCGCCTGATGAATTGGCCGCGACCGATAGGACAGGGTCCATTCCGACCGATAAGGCCGTTACTTTCTGCAGGTTTCCAAACAGCAGGTTAGCCGACGTATCCGAGCCGGTAATAAAGACGCCGAGCCAGCCGAGAACCGGCGAAAAGAAGGTAAACATCGAGCCTGTCAGCGCCAGCGTCATGCCGAGCGTCGTGCTCATTCCCGAGGAGTTGGTGACATATGCAAAACCAACGACCGAGGCGATTGTTAAAATCGGAAACTTCAATTCCTGCAGTGTTTCGCTAAAAACAGCTCCCCATTCTTTCCACGAAATGGACGTGATGAATTTTGACAGCACTGCGGCAATTAAAATCGCGGTGCCTGCCGAACCGAGCACCTCAAGCTTATAAACCGCTTCAATCGGAGTGCCGTCAGCATTGACGATCTGATTGTTCAAAAAAGGCACCCCAGGCGCAAAAGTCAGCTGTTCTCCAATCACATTCAGCCATTTTAAGACAACGGCTGTGCCTTCGTAATGCCCTGTCAGCGCGGATTTGACCGAAGGAATGCCCCAAACAGAAATCATCACCGTCAGCAGCAGAAACGGCGACCAGGCCTTAAAAATCTGCCCGCCGGTGTAAGCCGGTGCATCAGGGTGCAGTTTTGCCGTTTCAATTGCGGCGGCCGATTCCTGCTCCCCCGCAAACCGGAATGTCTTCTTCGGCTTCCACCATTTCAAAAAAACAGCTAGCGCAGCCATCGACACTAGCGCCGACAAAACATCCGGCAGCTCCGGCCCCAGAAAGTTGGAACTGAGATACTGAACAGCGGCAAAGGAAACACCGGAAACAAGAATCGCCGGCCATACCTCAAAGGCTTTCCTGAATCCGCTCATAATGATAATTAAATAAAGAGGAATAAATACAGATAAAAACGGCAGCTGCCGCCCGACCATCTGAGAAATCTCCATCGCCGGAATCCCTGTCGGCCCTTCTACAGCTGTAATCGGAATCCCAATCGCCCCGAAGGCTACTGGCGCCGTATTGGCAATCAAACAGATCCCCGCCGCATAAAGAGGGTTAAAACCGAGGCCGACAAGCAATGCGGCCGAAATCGCGACCGGCGCCCCGAAGCCCGCCGCTCCTTCTAAAAAAGCTCCAAATGAGAAAGCGATCAGCAGCGCCTGAAGCCGGCGGTCATCGGTAATGGAGAGAACAGAGCTGCGAATAATATCAAACTGTCCCGTTTTTACAGTGATTTTATACAAAAAAACAGACGTCACAATGATCCAGCCGATTGGGAGTATGCCGTATACAGCTCCTTGTGTAGCGGACATCAGCGCTTTTTCCGCCGGCATCCCGTAAATCAATACAGCAATCAGCAGCGCGATTCCCAAGGTGGACAATCCCGCCGTATACCCCTTCATTCGTTTAATGGCGAGTGCCCAGAAAAAGAAAATAATCGGTACAAGTGCGGCAAGCGCAGATAAAAGCAAATTTCCCCCTATAGGCGTATATGCCTGTGTCCATTGCATCCCAAACCCCTCCTTCAAACATAACTGGCTATATGTAAGCGGTTTCTAAAGATGATATGATCATCTGATGACTAGATAATAAGACCAGTTACCTAGCATTATATTTTGAAAAAAATCAAAGTACAAGACTTTTTGACGAAATTGTCTAAATCTTTTGGCGGCGCCCAAAAGGGAGTATAATAGATCGTAAACAGCCAGACCTACAAGTTGCGGGGTGAATTGCATTGAAATATAAACAGATTAAAACAAAGAAGATATATGAAGAAGTAGCGGATGCATTATTAGATATGATCAAAACCGGCCAACTGAAGCCGGGGGATAAACTTGACTCCGTTCAGGCGCTTTCCGAAAGCTTTCAAGTCAGCCGTTCAGCGGTGCGCGAAGCGCTTTCCGCATTAAAAGCGATGGGGCTTGTCGAAATGAAACAGGGAGAAGGCACCTACTTGAAGGAGTTTGAACCTGATCAAATTTCTCAGCCACTGTCAGCCGCACTTTTAATGAAAAAAGAAGATGTCAAACAGCTGCTCGAGGTCAGAAAGCTGCTTGAAATCGGCGTGGCTTCATTAGCTGCCGAAAAACGGACAGAAGAGAATCTCCAAAGCATTCATGCGGCGTTAAAGGAAATGGGGGAGATTGAAGCAGACGGGGAGCTAGGCGAAAAAGCAGACTTCGCCTTTCATTTGGCACTCGCTGACGCTTCACAAAACGATCTGCTCAAACATCTGATGAATCACGTATCATCATTGCTGCTGGAAACGATGAGAGAAACGCGGAAAATCTGGCTGTTTTCCAAGAAGACCTCGGTACAGCGGCTTTATGAGGAGCATGAACGGATTTATAATGCCGTGGCTGCGCAGGACGGAGCAAAGGCGGAAGAAGCGATGCTGGCACACTTGACGAATGTGGAAGATGTCCTTTCGGGATATTTTGAGGAAAACGTGCAATAACCGACTCATTTCCCGGGCAATTCTGCTGGTGTATACAAACAACCAAGACTGAGCTGTAATGGTTCAGTCTTATTTACATTGTGCGGCTGACACAGCTTGACATTTACGAAAAAGAAAGTAAAATATTTTACTAAAACGACCACTGGCATGTTTGAAAATGGAGGCAGATATAATGGCGACAATTAAAGATATCGCACAAGCCGCGGGATTTTCGATTTCAACCGTTTCCCGTGTTTTAAATAACGATGAGAGCCTTTCTGTACCGGACGAGACGCGTGAAAAGATATATGAAGCCGCGGAGAAACTTAATTATCGCAAGAAAACTGTAAGGCCGCTGGTGAAACACATCGCTTTTTTATATTGGCTGACAGATCAAGAGGAGCTGGAAGATGTCTATTTCAAAACAATGAGATTAGAAGTAGAGAAATTGGCGAAAACCTTCAATGTCGACATGACGACCTATAAAATAACGGACGGTATTGAATGCATTCCAGCTCATACAGAAGGTTTTATTGCCGTGGGCACCTTTTCTGATAAAGAACTAGCGTTTCTCAGAAATCTGACGGAGAACGGCGTTTTTATTGACTCTTCCCCTGATCCCGACCATTTTGATTCGGTAAGGCCGGACTTAGCGCAAATGACGAAGAGAACGGTAAACATCCTAGTTGAAAAAGGGCATAAGAATATCGGATTTATTGGCGGCACGTACAAAAATCCGAACACGAATCAAGATGAAATGGATATTCGTGAAAAAACGTTCCGATCCTATATGCAGGAAAAAGGGATGCTGGACGAGCGCTATATATTATGCCACCGCGGCTTCTCCGTCGAAAATGGCTATCGCCTGATGACTAAAGCGGTTGAAGCATTGGGTGATCAGCTTCCGACCGCCTTTTTTATCGCGGCAGACCCGATTGCGGTCGGCTGTCTGCAAGCCCTGAATGAAAAAGGAATCGCGATACCAAACAGAGTGAGCGTCGTGAGCATCAATAATATCAGCTTTGCCAAGTACGTCTCTCCGCCGCTGACAACCTTTCATATTGATATCAAGGAACTATGTAAAAACGCTGTGGAATTATTGCTTGAGCAAGTGCTGGAAAAGCGGAAAACGGTTAAAACGTTATATATGGGAGCTGAATTAATCGTTAGAAAGAGCATGAATTAAATCGTATTTCAAAATGGCTTAGTATTCTAAGTCATTTTTTGTTCGGTAAAAAAATTTACTTATAAGAGTAAATAGTTTGTTTACACATTTTCTCAGTCATGCTATATTATTTTTAAAGCGCTTTCATCTAATACGAAAGGGTGACAATTGATGAAAATGGTAAAAAAGTACGCCGGTGTCATGCTCTGCGCGGCTGTCAGTTTATCTTTAGCCGCCTGCGGACCACAGGAAAGCAGCAGCGAAAAAACAAGTTCAAAGGGCTCAGAGCTTGTCGTGTGGGAGGATAAAGAAAAAAGCATCGGCATTAAAGACGCTGTTGCCGAATTTGAAAAAGAGCATGATATAAAGGTCAAAGTTGTTGAAAAACCTTATGCCCAGCAGATTGAAGATTTGCGTATGGACGGCCCGGCCGGCACAGGGCCTGACGTATTAACCATGCCCGGTGACCAGATCGGAACGGCTGTCACAGAGGGATTAATCAAAGAATTAAACATCGAAAAGGATATTCAATCGCTCTACACAGACGCATCCATTCAGTCTCAAATGGTGGACCAGAAGCTTTATGGCCTGCCTAAAGCCGTCGAAACAACAGTGCTTTTTTATAACAAAGATCTCATCTCAGAGGACGAATTGCCGCAAACGCTGGAAGAGTGGTACGACTACTCTAAAAAAACGGCTGATGGCAGCAAATTTGGATTTTTAGCCTTATTTGATCAAATTTATTACGCGCAAAGTGTCATGGGCGGGTACGGCGGATATATCTTTGGAAAGGATAAGGACGGAAACGATGATCCGTCTGATCTTGGAATCAATAATAAAGGCGCTGTCAAAGGTGCTGAGCTGATTCAGAAGTTTTATCAAGACGGCTTATTCCCGGCTGGCATTGTCGGAGAGCAGGGAATCAATGTACTCGAATCTCTGTTTACAGAAGGAAAGGCTGCTGCGATTATCTCAGGCCCGTGGAATGTAGAAGCCTTTTCGAAAGCGGGAATTGATTATGGCATCACCAAGCTTCCGAAGCTGGAAAACGGCAAAAACATGAGCTCCTTTATCGGCGTCAAAAGCTACAATGTCAGCGCATTTTCAAAACATGCAGAGCTGGCGCAAGAGTTAGCCGTTTTTCTGGCAAATGAGAAGAATTCCAAAAAACGATATGAACAAACGAAAGAAGTTCCGGCCGTTCAATCATTAGCAAGTGACACGGCTATTATGAAAAGCGAAGCGGCACGGGCGGTTACCGAACAATCCCGTTTCTCAGAGCAGACGCCGAATATACCGGAAATGAATGAAATATGGACTCCGGCTGATTCGGCATTACAAACGATTGCAACAGGAAAAGCGGACCCGAAAAGAG
Organism: Bacillus sp. AF23; assembly: GCF_020861455.1. Lineage (NCBI taxonomy): Bacteria > Bacillati > Bacillota > Bacilli > Caryophanales > Bacillaceae > Bacillus > Bacillus sp. AF23. The sequence goes on along the minus strand of NZ_JAJHVY010000032.1, from coordinate 14,508 downwards.
CTTTAGATCAGGCTGCCGAAACGGCCAAAGGGCAGATGAAGGCAAAGCATAGCGGAACATAAAGAGAAAAGTAGATTTGTATTGTAAGAGAGGTGAAAACGGTGCAGCATCGTAAAGTCGCTTTGTTATTGTCAATCATTCCGGGCCTTGGTCAATTCTACAACAAACAATGGATCAAAGGCCTCCTGTTTCTCCTTTTGGGCGCATCGTTTTTTGCGGTATTTGGAGATTTGCTGAATATGGGGCTTTGGGGAATCTTCACGCTGGGAACAGAGGTGCCGCGGGATAACTCGGTGTTTCTGCTGGCGGAAGGCATTATCGCTATCATTGTGACATGCTTTGGACTTGCGGTATATTATGTGAATTTGCGAGACGCTTATCAAAGCGGAAAACGCCGTGATGAAAAGAGGCCCTTGAGCTCTCTCAATGAACAATATCAAAATATCATCGCTCAGGGCTATCCATATGTTGTCAGCGGACCATCTCTGTTTATTTTAATTTTCGCGGTGATCTTTCCCATCTTATTCAGCTTTGCCTTAGCTTTTACAAACTATGATTTATATCATTCTCCTCCCGCTAAATTAGTAGATTGGGTTGGTTTTCAAACATTCACTGATATTTTTACTGTCGATATTTGGCGCTCGACCTTTTTTGATGTGCTGGCTTGGACGGTGGTGTGGACGCTTTGCGCTTCCACTCTGCAAGTCAGTCTGGGGATATGGCTGGCGATCATTGTGAATCAGAAAGACATCCGGTTTAAACGGTTTTTCCGGACTATTTTGATTTTGCCATGGGCTGTTCCCGGATTTGTCACGATTTTAATTTTTGCCGGTTTGTTTAACGATAGCTTCGGCGCAATGAATCATGACATCTTGGCTTTCTTTGGCATTGATCCGCTTCCGTGGATGACAGATGCGAATTGGTCGAGGCTGGCGCTGATCCTCATGCAGGGCTGGCTTGGTTTTCCGTATATCTTCCTTGTTTCAACGGGTGTTTTGCAATCGATTCCTGAGGATCTTTATGAAGCGGCGACAATTGATGGTGCTTCCATCTTCTCAAAGCTGAGGTACATCACGCTCCCGATGATGTTCATTGCGATGGCTCCGATTATCATTACGCAGTTCACATTTAATTTTAATAACTTCAATATTATTTATCTTTTCAATGGAGGCGGTCCGGCTGTTGCGGGATCAACAGCCGGCGGAACAGATATCCTCGTATCGTGGATTTATAAATTGACGATGCAGTCCAGCCAATATTCCCTTGCGGCTGCTTTAACCATTTTATTGTCTGTGTTTGTGATTGCCATTGCATTGTGGCAATTCAGACAGACGAAGTCTTTTAAAGAGGAGGGCTGAGACATGCTGGCAGATATGAAGGTCAGAAAATGTATGCGGCTCCTTTTCTCTTACTTGTTACTAGCCTGCATGGCGGTCATCATTGTGTATCCTCTCCTTTGGACGGCAGGCGCCAGCTTTAATCCCGGCAACAGTTTAATCAGTACATCCCTCATTCCGAAGAATCCGACGTTCGACCACTACAAAGAATTATTTGCGGGCAAAGAAAGCCTTCAATATGTGCAGTGGTATATCAATTCGATAAAAATCAGCCTGTTTACGATGGCTGGCTCACTGATCTGTGTGACCTTTACGGCTTATGCGTTTTCCCGCTTTCGGTTTAAAGGGAGGAAATACGCATTAACACTCTTTTTATTGCTGCAAATGATCCCTCAGTTTTCTGCTTTGATCGCCCTGTTTGTGCTGGCTCAAATATTAGGAATGGTCAATAGCCATTGGCTGCTGATCCTGCTTTATATCGGCGGCCTGATCCCGATGAATACGTACTTGATGAAAGGATATATGGATTCCATTCCGATTGATTTAGACGAAAGCGCAAAGATTGACGGGGCAAGCAGCACGAGGATCTTTTTGCAGATCATCCTGCCTCTATCAAAACCGATGGCGGCAGTGGTTGCGATGAATGGATTTACCGGCCCGCTCGGAGATTTTGTTTTGTCATCAACGATATTGAGAACACCGGAATCATATACATTGCCCGTAGGCTTATTCAATTTAGTCAATGATGTCATGGGAGCAAGCTATACGACATTTGCGGCGGGTGCCTTGCTCATCAGCATACCGGTTGCCGTCATCTTTATCATGCTGCAAAAGAATTTTGTGTCCGGATTAACCGCAGGCGGAACGAAAGGATAAGAGAACAAGGGGGAGAAAATCATGTCAAAGCTTGAAAAAAAGCACGTTACAAAAGCGAAGTTTATGCTCCACGGAGGAGACTACAATCCTGATCAGTGGCTGGATCGGCCGGATATTTTGGCCGACGATATAAAGCTGATGAAGCTTTCCCATACCAATACGTTTTCTGTCGGCATTTTTGCATGGAGTGCGCTTGAGCCGGAGGAAGGTGTATATCAATTTGAATGGCTTGATGATGTTTTTGACCGTATCCACAGCATCGGCGGCCGTGTCATTTTAGCAACGCCGAGCGGAGCGCGTCCTGCCTGGCTGTCGCAAACCTATCCTGAAGTGCTGCGGGTCAATGCCTCCAGAGTGAAACAGCTGCACGGCGGACGGCATAACCACTGCCTGACGTCCAAGGTCTATCGCGAAAAAACGCGGCACATCAACCGTTTATTAGCAGAAAGATACGGCGGTCATCCGGCGCTTTTGATGTGGCATATTTCGAATGAATATGGAGGAGAATGCCACTGTGACCTATGCCAGAACGCCTTCAGAGAGTGGCTGAGAATCAAATATGACAATAGTCTCAAGGTATTGAATAACGCGTGGTGGACGCCGTTTTGGAGCCATACATTTAATGACTGGTCACAAATTGAAAGCCCTTCCCCGATTGGAGAAAATGGCTTGCACGGCCTGAACTTAGACTGGCGCCGGTTCGTCACGGATCAAACCATTTCGTTTTATGAAAATGAAATCATACCGCTGAAAGAGCTGACGCCGGACATTCCGATAACAACGAATTTTATGGGTGATACACCAGATTTGATTCCTTATCAGGGTCTCGACTACAGCAAATTTGCAAAGCATGTGGATGTTATCAGCTGGGATGCTTATCCTGTGTGGCACAATGATTGGGAAAGCACAGCAGATTTGGCGATGAAGGTCGGCTTTATCAATGATCTGTACAGAAGCCTGAAGCAGCAGCCCTTTTTATTAATGGAGTGCACGCCTAGCGCGGTCAATTGGCATAACGTAAACAAAGCGAAACGCCCGGGCATGAACCTGCTTTCATCTATGCAAATGATTGCCCACGGATCAGACAGCGTCCTCTATTTCCAATTTCGAAAATCACGAGGATCATCGGAAAAACTGCATGGGGCGATTGTGGATCACGACAACAGCACAAAGAACCGCGTCTTTCAAGAAGTGGCAAAAGTCGGGGAGACATTGGAACAGCTGTCTGAAGTCGTTGGAACGAAGAGACCGTCTGAAGCTGCTATTTTGTATGATTGGGAAAATAACTGGGCGCTTGAGGACGCTCAGGGATTTGCAAAAGCGACAAAGCGTTATCCGCAAACACTGCAGCAGCATTACCGCACATTCTGGGAACAGGATATCCCGGTCGACGTCATTACAAAAGAACAAGATTTTTCAGCGTATAAGCTGCTGATCGTCCCCATGCTGTATGTAATCAGTGAAGAAACCATTTCGCGATTAAAGAAGTTTACGGCTAACGGCGGAACCTTGGTGATGACGTATATCAGCGGAATCGTCAACGAGCATGACTTAACGTACACAGGCGGCTGGCACCCAGACTTGCAAACGATATTTGGAATTGAGCCGCTCGAAACAGATACGCTGTATCCGAAAGACCGAAATGCCGTCAGCTACCGAAACCAAACGTATGAAATGAAAGATTATGCAACGGTGATCGAATTGAAAGCCGCAACGGCAGAGGGTGTGTATCAGTATGACTTTTATGCGCATACCCCTGCGGTTACAAGCCATCAATATGAACAAGGAAAAGCTTATTTTATCGGCGCGCGTTTAGAGGATCAATTTCACCGGGATTTTTATCAAAGTTTGATAAAAGAACTGTCTTTGTCTCCGGTTTTTCCGGTTAAGCATGGTAAAGGCGTCTCCGTACAGGCGAGACAGGATCAGCACAATGACTATATCTTCATCATGAATTTTACGGAACAACAGCAGCTGGTTTCGTTTGATAAGCGTGTGAAGGATATCGTTACTGGTGAAATGCTTTCAGGAGACCTGATCTTGGAAAAATATGAAGTGAGAATTGTCGTGAACTCACATTGAGGTGTGCCTCCGCTCTATATGGGCGGGGTGTTTTTTGAAATCGCTTACGTGAGAGGGTGGAAATATGAAAAGCAGAATCATCGTGCTGTTAGCCGCTGTCATCGTCTGGAGCGGGATCGGAAGTTCGACGGGATATGCCGCCGCAGAGGGGGAGAAATATGTGTCAGAGCTTCAGGCAAATGACCTTTTTGTTAAAAAGGTAGAGGGCATGAACAAGGACTTTATCAAAGGAGTTGACGTGTCGAGCATTATTGCTTTAGAAAACAGCGGTGTAACCTTTTACAATGCAAGCGGAAAACGTCAGGACATCTTTACAACCTTAAAGCAAGCAGGTGTCAACTATGTCCGCGTCCGCATTTGGAATGACCCGTATAACGCTTATGGCAATGGTTATGGGGGAGGCAATAATGATGTTCAAAAAGCCATCCAAATCGGAAAAAGAGCAACCGCGAACGGGATGAAGCTGCTGGCAGACTTTCATTATTCCGATTTCTGGGCAGATCCTGCAAAACAAAAGGTGCCAAAGGCTTGGGCGAACTTAAGCTTCGAAGCTAAGAAAGCGAAGCTCTATGGATTTACAAAACAAAGTCTGCAAGCCATGGTCAAGGAAGGCATTGATATCGGTATGGTACAGGTCGGAAACGAAACAACAGGAGCATTTGCCGGGGAAACGGATTGGAAGAAGATGAGTCAATTATTCAATGAAGGAAGCCGGGCAGTCAGGGAAACAACTCGTGACATATTGGTCGCGCTGCATTTCACCAACCCAGAAACGTCGGGACGATATTCATATATTGCTGAAACCCTCAACAAAAACAAAGTCGATTATGATGTATTTGCCAGCTCATATTATCCATTCTGGCACGGTACGTTACACAATTTGTCCTCCGTGCTGAAAGCTGTTGCGGATACGTACGGCAAAAAAGTCATGGTGGCGGAAACGTCATACACCTATACGGCTGAAGACGGAGACGGACATGAAAACACAGCGCCTAAAAGCGGTCAGACGCTGCCATACCCGATTTCAGTGCAAGGCCAGGCAAATGCCGTAAGAGATGTGATGGACGCAGTGGCAAAGACAGGAACAGCCGGATTGGGCGTTTTTTATTGGGAGCCTGCGTGGATTCCGGTCGGCCCGAAGACGCAATTGGAGAAAAATAAAACGATATGGGAAACATATGGTTCCGGATGGGCCTCCAGCTATGCAGCCGAATACGATCCTGAAGACGCAGGTAAGTGGTATGGAGGAAGTGCAGTGGATAATCAAGCTTTGTTTGATTTCAACGGACATCCGCTGCCATCATTACAGGTATTCAAATACGCGGAAACAGGCCATATCCCGAAAAAATAATGAAAATCCATGAGGTGTAACAACGCATTGTTATCTCTCATGGATTCTTTTATTTTACATCTACTAAAATAAAACACTCATCATCGTTTTTGGGCTCAGCTTGAAGAGATGAGAGGATTTTGTTTTTCAGCTCAGCTATAGGCAAATCAGGATGATTCTTTATTAAACGGTGTAAATAACATGATGCCGTCGGGTCCATCACACCGTCTGTATACAGAAGCAGCCTTCCGCCGCGTGTATAGTGAAGGCTGCTTGACTGAAACACCGCTTCTTCAAACATCCCAATCGGCGGTGCGGTTGCGTCCAGCGTTGATTGGGTTCCCTCGGCATCCTGCCATAATGCGGGCGGATGGCCCGCGTTGACATAATCAATTCTTTGCCGGTCTGTATCAATGATGAGGCAAATGGCGGTACAGTAATGCCTTGCTTCCTCGTCGTTTTGAAACAAACTGTGAAGATGGTAGTCTAGTTCCTTCATGACTTTGTCGGGACTGATCCCTTGTGTCATTAATCGCTGGAATAAAGGATGGAGGGACATCGTAACTAATGCAGAAGAAATGCCGTGTCCCATCACATCAAGGAGGATCAAGCCGTAGCGGTGCTGATCGATTTGATAAAATCCATATAAGTCGCCTGATAAGTCACTGGATGCTTTATAATACGAATCAATCTGAATTTGATCATTCAAGATCGGCTCGGTCAATGAATTTTCTTGAATCTTTCTGGCGAGTTCAAGCTCTCTTTTTGTATTCGATCTGAATTGCTGATTTTGCTTATTGATCGCAAGAAGCTCTACTTGCTTCACCTTCAGCGCCTGCAAAGCAATTTCCAACTCCGCATTTGCTTTCTGTTTGGCGAGCAATGCTTCCTCGGCCGCGTTTCTGGCAATCAGCAGCTCATTTTCATATTCGTTTCGCTTCCGCATCGGAATGACAACGCATTCTGTTACAGCGGCTTCCTGATCCGCTCTCCGTACAGCGTTTATAAGAACGGGGATTTCTTCCCCATTGTTTGTTTCCAGGGAGATGTACATTTCCTCAATGTGTTGTTCCAGCTGCAAAAGCGGAACAAAATAAAGCTGATAAAAAAGCTTTGCAGGAACGGTTAAAAGAGCATTGATATGCTGACCGATCACCTGTTCCGATTCATAATCAAGAATCTTAAGCAAGGTGTGATTGACAGCTAAAATTGTACCCTCTTCTGATAAAGTAAGGAAACCGCATGGTGCATGATTCAATTGTTGATCCATTCAGAGGGTCACCTCTATCCCTTTCGTTCCTAAATCACGTATGCTTTCAAATAATCGCTGATCAGCTGTATCGTCTCTTCGGGATGGCTCATATGCGGGCAGTGCCCTTGAGCCTTCATCTGTTTCAGTGTGCTGTAAGGGAGATGCCTATGCATATACTCACCTACTGCCGACGGTGCAATGACATCATTCGAACATTGCAGAATAAGTGAAGGCACGGTCACCTTTGAAAGATCCCTTCGATGATCTGAAAAAAACGCCGCATTCGCGAATTGCCGTGCAATGATAGGATCAGTAGAACAAAAACGGCTTTCCAGCTCTTCCTTAATTTCTGGCCGATCTGGCTGATTCACTACGGTTGCCGCAAAAACGGTTGCCCAGCCTATGTAGTTTTTCTCCATCATCTCTATTAACCCAAGGAGCTGCTCTTCCTCAAAACCCCCGTAATACTCAGGCGGATCATTTAAATAGCAAGGAGAAGGCCCCACCATAATCAGGTGTGAAAAAAGCTCGGGACGTCGTAATGATGCAAGCATGCCAATCACAGCCCCGACAGAATGCCCCACAAACACAATTTTTGACAGATCTAAGGCTTCGCAAACATCGATAACATCTTGTGCATAGCCGTCAAGTGTGCTGTAACGATTCATATCATATGCCCGCAAATCAGAATTCCCCGCACCCACGTAATCAAATAAAATCAGCTGATATTCGTCTTCAAAGGCAGGAACTACGGCATCCCACACACTTTGATCACACCCGAATCCAGGTGCAAATACAATTGGTGTTGTGCCGTTCCCCCTCACCTTCACATGATTCCTAGTCAAAATTGATTGATTCATAGTCTGCTCCTTTCAGCCAAAACGACATGAAGATTACTATGTATATCATACCACTTCGGGGTGTGAATTGCGGGCATTCTATGAAAGTAAATAGGAGTCTTGCAGATAGAGGACATGCGGCATGGAGAGCAGGATTGATGGGAAGATGTAGCGGAAGGATTGCCTAGGTGCCGGATATAATATAAAGCGGTAATATCATCTGAATGACACAAATGACATTTGTCATCTCAAATCATGACACCCCTTACTAAAATCATCTGATCCGGTATTTTACAATCAATGTAAGCAATCAGGAGGTGCTCATAAAATGAATGAGGTTGTGTCAGTAAGAAATGTCACAAAACATTTTCAGCAAAAAACAGCAGTGAAGAACATTCATTTCAGAAATCATCCAAAAACTGAATGCGAAAAACCGGACAGAAGCCGCTAGTATTGCTGAGGAGAAAGGATGGATTTAATGAGGAACCTGGTTAATCATACATAACCAGGTTCCTTTTTATTTACAGGTTTATTTTTGGCTGACTTATTTGTCCATCCGCAAAGCTTGTACTATACACCAGTGTTATGGAATATGTCAGGTTCAGCGTTCATCGGTGCTTTTTTGTTTGAAACCCTTTTGCGCTAATGAGAGGAGGCGCGGGTTGGATCGTCCTTCTCAGGGTTCTTTCATTCCTCTATCTCTTTGTGAAAACATATAAGAAATACGCAGGAACATTAAAAAGCAATATCAGCCCTTTTGAACGCTCTGTCCTATGTACAGGCGTTTTTTTATTGCTGAAATCATTAGAAAATGCTTTCAATTTTGTGTCCAAATAGTGTACGATATTGGTAAAAGCTTTAACTTCAGGTCATCAGATGACCAGATCACATATTGGGGATGAGAGAGGGGTTCATCATGAAAGTCTCACTTTTTGTCACTTGTCTTGTTGATATGTTTCAAACAAACGTAGGAAAAGCAACGGTGGAGCTGCTTGAGCGGCTCGGATGTGAGGTTGATTTTCCGGAGGGGCAGATCTGCTGCGGCCAGCCGGCTTACAACAGCGGTTACGTCAATGACGCCAAAAAAGCAATGAAACGAATGATTGAAACGTTTCAGGAGTCAGATTATGTCGTCAGTCCATCCGGTTCCTGCACCACAATGTTCAGGGAGTATCCGCACCTGTTTAAAGATGATCCGAAATGGGCGGATAAAGCGCAGAAGCTGGCGGATAAAACGTATGAATTAACAGATTTTATCGTCAACGTCCTTGGGGTAGAGGATGTCGGCGCGACCCTTCATAAAAAAGCGACCTTACATACGTCATGCCATATGACAAGGCTGCTCGGCGTATCTGAGGAGCCGATGAAACTGCTGAGCCATGTGAAGGGGCTTGAATTCACGTCACTTCCGGGGAAACACAACTGCTGCGGATTCGGAGGAACGTTCTCTGTTAAAATGGCGCAGATTTCTGAGCAGATGGTTGATGAGAAAGTCGCATGTGTGGAGGAAACGGGAGCAGAGGTGCTCATCGGCGCTGACTGCGGCTGTTTGATGAATATCGGGGGACGGCTCGGCCGAAAAGACAAGAATGTCAAAGTGATGCACATCGCCGAAGTGCTCAACAGCAGATAACACTGGATACAGAGGGGGAAAAGGATCATGGCGATGAAAATCGGTACTGACGCTTTTAAAGAGCGGGTATCACAGGGGATCGATAATGAATTTATGAGGGGCGCTGTTTCGGGTGCGCAGGAGCGTCTGCGGACGAGACGGCTGGAAGCAGCCGAAGAGCTGGGAAACTGGGAAGAATGGCGTTCGTTATCTGAGGAGATCAGACAGCATGTCCTTAAAAATCTTGATTTTTATTTGGAGCAGCTTGCATCCAATGTATCAAGCAGAGGAGGACACGTTTATTTTGCTGAGACAGCTGAAGAAGCATCCTCTTATATCCGCAGCGTGATTCAAAAGAAAAACGGAAAAAAAATCGTAAAGTCTAAATCTATGGTGACAGAAGAAATCAATCTGAATGAAGTGCTGGAGAAGGAAGGCTGCGAAGTCGTCGAAACCGATCTCGGCGAATATATTTTGCAGATTGATGATCACGACCCGCCGTCACATATTGTGGCGCCGGCTCTTCATAAAAATAAAGAGCAGATTCGCGATGTGTTTAAGGAAAGACTGGATTATAAACAGACAGAAAAACCGGAAGAGCTCGTCATGCATGCGCGCGGCATCCTCCGGAAAAAATTTCTGGAAGCCGATATCGGCATTACCGGCTGCAACTTTGCCATTGCCGACACGGGTTCAGTCAGCCTTGTAACCAATGAAGGAAACGGGCGGCTTGTCACGACATTGCCGAAAACACAAATTACTGTCATGGGAATGGAGCGCATTGTCCCGTCTTTTTCCGAATTTGAAGTGCTTGTCGGCATGCTGACAAGAAGTGCTGTCGGACAGCGGCTGACGAGTTATATCACGGCCTTAACCGGACCAAAACTGGAAGACGAAATCGACGGCCCGGAGGAATTCCATCTTGTCATTGTTGACAATGGCCGCTCCAACATTCTCGGCACCGAATTTCAGTCTGTGCTGCAATGTATCCGCTGTGCTGCCTGTATCAATGTCTGCCCTGTGTACCGCCATGTCGGCGGACACTCATACGGCTCGATTTACTCGGGGCCGATCGGGGCCGTTTTATCGCCGCTGCTCGGCGGTTATGACGATTATAAGGAGTTGCCGTACGCGTCAACACTGTGCGCGGCTTGTTCTGAAGCCTGCCCGGTCAAAATCCCGCTTCATGAGCTGCTTCTCAAGCATCGTCAGAACATCGTCGAAAAAGAAGGCAGAGCGCCGATCAGTGAAAAGCTTGCGATGAAAGCGTTCGGTCTTGGGTCTTCCTCTTTGTCGCTTTATAAAATGGGCTCAAAATGGGCGCCGGCCGCCATGACGCCTTTTACAGAGGACGACAAAATTTCGAAAGGGCCCGGCCCGCTAAAAGGCTGGACGCAAATCCGCGACTTCCCGGCACCGCATAAATCAAGATTCAGAGACTGGTTTACAGACAGAGAAACAAGTGAACGCACGAAGGAGGAGCAGTGATGACGAAGGGAACCATTCAGAATCAAGAGAGCTTTTTAAACCGGATCGCGTCACGCCTTGGCCGAGACAGAAGAACGGGTGGCGTGGCCGCCGTCCCTGAGTGGGCGCATCAGCCGCAATATAAAACATTTGAAGGGTATTCGGCCGATGACTTAGTCACGGTGCTCAAAAACCATTGTGTCAAAATCCATACTGAGCTGATTGAGACGGATTCAACCGGTTTGTACGATGCCTTGCGCGAACAAGTCAGCCGGTTTTCCGGAGGGCCTGTCATCATTCCGAAGGACCCCCGGTTTGAGGCTTACGGTTTACATAGCCTGCTCACCAAAGACTGGCCTGGTGAAGGAACGCAAGTCTGGGAATGGGATGCTGACCAAGGTGAAGAAAATATCAAAAAAGCGGAGCAAGCCAATGTGGGGATTACATTCAGTGAAATCACACTGGCCGAGTCGGGTACGGTTGTCCTTTATTCTTCAAAAGACATCGGCCGCTCTGTCAGTCTTCTGCCGACAACTTATATTGCCATTGTGCCGAAATCAAGCATAGTGCCGAGAATGACACAAGCCAGTGATATCATTCGGAAAAATATGGCTGACGGGATCACGGTTCCCTCATGCATTAACTACATTACAGGACCGAGCAACTCCGCCGACATCGAAATGGATTTGGTGGTCGGTGTTCACGGTCCGGTTAAAGCGGCTTATATTCTCGTATCTGACCGCTGATCTAAAAAAGCCCGGCAACTTATGCCGGGCTTTCTGCTTGAAAAAACTTCATTTTCCAAAAATTTGGCCGATGAGAAGAATATGACGTGAAAAAGGAGGGAACGAAATGAAAAAATGGCTGATCATAGCTGTTTCACTAGCGATTGCGATCGTTCTGTTTATGTATACAAAAACAGAAGCAAAGGCGGCCAGTATGACATTAGGCTATACAACCGGGGATACGGCATCATACAATTCTCTTACGAAGTACCATAAATATATCAGCTCCATTGCCACTGATACGTTTGCGTTTGATAAAAATGGACGTGTGATTGGCGATGTCCCGAGCAAGCAGCTTACATACGCGAAAAAAAATAAAATCAAAACGTGGGCCGTCATTTCCAATTATAATGACGCTATTTCTGACTTTGACGGAAACTTAGCGAATCGGGTCATGACTGACAAAACAGCGAAAAAACGATTCACAGACCAGCTCATTTCTTTGGCAAAAAAGCACCACTATTACGGAGTCAATATTGACTTTGAGGCAGTTAATCCGAAAGACCGTTCTGCATACTCAAGCTTCATTCAATATGTCTCACAAGCTCTGAAAAAGAAACATATCAAAACAATGGTTTCCGTTCCGGCCAAAAGCGCCGATGATAAAAACGATGACTGGAGCTGGCCGTATGATTATGCGAAAATCGGGAAATATGCCGACTATGTGCAAGTCATGACTTACGACGAACACGGCATTTGGGGCGAACCGGGCTCAGTGGCAAGCACAAGCTGGATCAAGCGCTCGCTGCAGTTTTCTGTCAAAAAAATGAAAGCAAACAAAGTGATCATGGGGGTCCCTGCGTACGGCTATGATTGGGATCTGAAAGACGGAAGCAGCAGCTCAGCGAAGGAATGGAATGACATCAAGTCCCTCATTAAGAAGCAGAAAGCAAAGCCGGCATTCAATAAAAAAACAGGTTCTATGACGTTTTCTTACACTGACAAAAAGAAACATAAACATGTCGTTTGGTATGAAAATGAAAAAACAATCGAAACAAAAAGCCGCCTGGCGAAACAATATAAAATAGCCGGTGTCTCTGTCTACGCTTTAGGACACGAATCGGAATCCTTCTGGAAGGCCGTTCAAAAAGGGACAAAATAACAGTTTGTTTTTTCTCGCAAGTTATTGACAGAGAAAACAGAAGCACGTATATTATGTTAATATATTCAGAACGTAAAATTTGAGTTTTTCAGAAAACTAAAACACATAGAATGGGAGCAGTAAAAGAAAGGAATCAGTAACAGAGAGCTGCGGGGTGGTGCGACGCAGTCTGATTCTTCTTTGAACTCGCCCGGGAGTGGTAGGACGAAACGGAATAGATTGAATATTCCCCATGTTTTAACGGCTAACCTTCGTTACAGGGTCAAAAAGCTGGATTCTTCTAGGAAGGATCAACAAGAGTGGTACCGCGGTCAGCCGAAGGCTCGTCGTCTCTTTATCTATTCGTATAGATAGGAGACGGCGGGCTTTTTTGTTTTTGAAGACGAGAAGGAGAGGGAAAAAAGGATGGAAAAGGACAATCAGACGTTAAAACGCACGATGACATCCCGCCATATTATGATGATGGCGCTGGGCGGAGCAATCGGTGCAGGTTTATTTAAAGGAAGCAGCTCGGCAATCGATGTGGCAGGGCCATCGGTCATTATCGCATACCTGCTCGGCGGCATTATTTTGCTGTTTATTATGCAGGGGCTTGCAGAAATGGCTGTGCGCAACCGCAACGCGAGAACCTTCCGTGATCTTGTGCAGCAGGTGCTAGGAAATTACGCTGCATATTTCTTGGACTGGATCTACTGGAAAATGTGGGTGCTTAACATTGCAGCTGAAGCTGTTGTAGCTGCAATCTTTATTCAATATTGGCTGCCGGGCTGCCCGATCTGGGTGCTGGCATTAGCAATTTCTCTTGTTGTTACGATTGTGAACTTGCTTTCTGTAAAAATCTTCGCCGAAACTGAGTATTGGCTGGCTATGATCAAGATTACCGTTATTGTTATCTTTATTTTATTAGGATTGCTGCTCTTATTTGTATCATTCGGTGATCACACAGCGGCCGGGTTTTCGAATCTGACAGAGCACGGCGGATTTTTCCCGCACGGAGGCACCGGGCTGATCACAGCCATGCTTGTCGTCATCTATTCCTATGGCGGTACAGAAATTATCGGTGTGACGCTGGCTGAGACAAAAAATCCGGAACAGGTTGTCCCGAAAGCAGTCCGCAGCACATTAACACGCATTGTCGCGTTTTACCTGCTGCCGTTTTTCATCATTGTCAGTCTGATCCCGTGGAATCAAGTGAATTCAGTTCCTGAAAGTCCTTTTGTGATGGTCTTTAAAATGGTAGGCATTCCGGGGGCAGACCATATCATGAATGCAGTCATCCTGCTTGCCATCATTTCCTCTATGAATTCAGGTTTATACGGATCGTCCCGCATTTTGTATACACAGGCAACTGACGGAAGACTGCCGCGGATCTTTTCTAAGCTTTCATCGAAAAACGTCCCGATGTTTGCGATACTGATGTGTACTTCTTCTTTATATATTGGTGTATTGATTTCTCTGTTCGCCGGAAGCCAGACATTTAATTACTTAATGGGGTCACTGGGATATACAGTCTTATTTATTTGGCTGATCATCGGATTGGCCCATTTGAAATCAAGAAAACATCAAACAGAAACACCAGCTTATTATGTAAAGTGGTTCCCGTACACCACATGGTTTGCGATTCTGGCATTACTCGCCATTTTGATCGGGGTCATCATGACAACGTCAATTGTCATTACCATCATTACTGCGGCGATCTACCTTTTGATTACGATTGCGTATTTGGTCAAAGGACGCAAGCACCAGTAAATAAGAAAACTCTTGTCATTAGGGGACTGACCCCCGTTTTTGAGACAGGGATCAAAACACCTTTTATACAGCCAATT
>NZ_JAJHVY010000004.1:0-19844 GCF_020861455.1 Bacillus sp. AF23 | reverse complement strand
ATGGATATTTTAAGGAAAAATAAAGGCTGTCGAGATTTTCTCGACAGCCTGAGGACAGGCTATTCGCCTGTCCTTTTTTATTGTTGATTCTCATATACAATCTGACCGTTGATAACGGTTTTTTCTATCTTTAAAAGATGAAGCTGTTTCGGGTCAATTGTAAACGGATCTTCACTGAGGACGGTAAAATCTGCGTCATACCCTTCAGCTATTTTTCCCCGTGTCTGCTCTTTGTAAATGATCTCTGCACTTCCTGCTGTATAAAGCCTGATAGCTTCATATACTGTTAAACACTCGCTTTCGTTATAGCTCGGACCGTTCTGTTCGCGGCTGCTTGTCCGAAGCACCGCAGACTGAATGCCGAGAAGCGGCTCAACAGGCTCAATCGGAGCATCAGAACCCCCTGCACATAAAATGCCTTTAGAGATCAGTGTTTTCCAAGCAAAAGCTGTTTTCATACGGTCTTCTCCAAGACGGTCAATCACCCACGGAAAATCACTGGCGACAAAATGAGGCTGAAGATCAAGAGCAATCGGCATGCGTGCTGCTTTTTCAATCAGCTCATCATTCAGCACCTGAGCATGAATCAGACGATCATGCCGGCCGCTTTTTGGCGGATGCTGCTCGACAGCCTGCAGCACTTTTTCAAAGGCAAGGTCGCCGATGGCATGGACGGCAACCTCCATTCCTTTCTCTCTCGCTTTTTGAACGAGGCCGCTCAGTGTTTCATCACCATGGACTTGAACACCGTTTGTGGAAGGATCGTCATGATACGGTTCTTTTAACAAAGCTGTTCTCCCGCCAAGCGCTCCATCAGAAAATAGTTTCATCGCACCGAATTCAACGTACGGGCCAGACGGCTTCTTCATTTTCTCCCACCGATCAACCGCTTCATGATGAACGAGCAAATGACAGCGAAACGGATACTTTCCGCTTGCCGCAGCCGTCTCATAAGCTTTCATCGGAACGGACACATCGCCGTAATAAGACAAATCTTCCGAATGGCCGCCTGTCAGGCCTTTTGTCCAGCAATCCTGAATGGCCGCTGTAAGCGCCTGATCAACATAGTGCTGAGATACAGGCGGAACGGCTTGAAGGACCAGATCCTGCGCCTTATCAAACAGAAGCCCCGTCGGCTCGCCGTCTGCATCTCTGCCAATGACTCCGCCATCGGGATCAGGAGTGGCTTTTGAAATTCCTGCGGCTTGCAGCGCCGCAGAATTGACCGCTATTGCATGCCTGCATACCCGTTTGAGCAGGACGGGCCTGTCCGGGAATAAAGGATCAAGGTCATGCTTCGTCAAATAAGCCGGCTTCTCGAATTGATTTTCATTCCAGCCCTCTCCAATGAGCCAATCGTCTTCAGACAGGCTTTCTTCTCTTGCCTTCGCAGCCTGCAGCACAGCTTCTTTAGATGTAAACGAAGACAGATCAAGCTGGAGCTGTTTTTCTCCGTGCCCGATCAGATGCAAATGGCTGTCCACAAATCCTGGAAACATGACTGCTCCGTTCAAACTGATGTCTTTAGTTTCCGGTGAACTGTATTTCTTCTTCAGACTCTCATAGCTGCCGGTGCCTTTTATGACACCATCCTCAACATAAACAGCCTCCGTTTGGCGGCCTTCTTCGAGCATCGTATAAATGAAACCGCCGTGCCATATCGCCTTCATTCACGTTCACTCTCTTTCTTTACGCCTTTTTATTGGCTTTGAGCTGTTCTTCACGTTTTCTTAATTCCACTCGTCTGATTTTTGCAGAAGCCGTTTTCGGCAGGCTTTCGACAAATTCAATCTCTCTTGGATATTTGTATGGAGCCGTAATGGTCTTCACATGATTTTGCAGAACTTTGACAAGCTCATCACTGCGTTTTTCGTGATCTTGCAGGACAACGTATGCTTTAACGATGGAACCTCTTATTTCATCCGGGCTTGCGACAACAGCACATTCTTTGACTTCAGGGTGCTTCACGAGCGCGTCTTCCACTTCGAATGGCCCGATCGTGTAGCCGGAGCTGATAATGATATCGTCATTTCGGCTTTCAAACCAAAAGTAACCATCCTCATCTTTTCTTGCTCTGTCTCCTGTCAGGAAATAATCGCCGCGAATTTGTGTTTTCATTCTTTCCGGATCTTTAAAATATTCTTTAAAGAGCGCCGGGGTGCTGAGGTGAACAGCGATATCGCCAACCTCACCAGTTTTGCAGATTTCACCGTCTTCATTGATGATCTCTACCTGATTTCCCGGTGTTGGTTTTCCCATGCTTCCCGGTTTAATAGCCGTATCTTTCAAAACACCGACTAAGAGCGTGCTTTCTGTTTGGCCGTATCCGTCCCGTACCTTAATGCCGAAGTGCTTTTGGAAAACATCAATGACTTCACGGTTGAGCGGCTCGCCTGCAGAAACAGCGCTGTGAAGTGCAGAAAGATCAAAGCGGTCCAAGCCTTCGACCTTCGCCATTAAGCGGTATTCCGTCGGCGTACAGCAGAAAACATTTATTTTGTAACGATTTAAAAGCTCTAGATATTTTTCTGCTTTGAATCTGCCGTGGTACACAAAACCCGTTGCTCCGCTGCCAAGCACCGCTAAAAACGGACTCCATACCCACTTTTGCCAGCCAGGGGCAGCAGTTGCCCAGACGATATCCTTTTCAGAAATATCAAGCCAAGCGCCGGCAGACGTTTTTAAATGAGCAAATGCCCATCCATGTGTATGTACAACACCTTTCGGCTGACCTGTTGTCCCGGAAGTATAAGATAAGAAAGCCATATCATCTCTTGTTGTGTCAGCTGTTTTAAATTGGCTTCCGTCCGCTTCAATTGATAAGAGATTTTTCCAGCCGGCATCATTATCACCAATAGACAGTGTAATCAGTTTGTCAGCCGTACTGACATCACGGAAAGCGCCGATAAATTCGGAATAGACGATGGCGCCTTTTACCTCTGCATGTTCAATTCGGTATTCAAGATCCTTCGCGCGAAGCATTTCAGAGCACGGAATGACGACCATTCCAGATTTCAGGATAGCCAAATAAACGGCATAGGCTTCAAGCACCCGCGGAACCATTACAATCAGCTTGTCTCCCTTTTTAAATCCAAGATCAGCTAAGACGGCTCCGATTTTATTTGTTTCTTCCATCAGCTTTTCATACGACCATGATTCTTGTTTGCCCGACTCATCCTCCCATAGAAGAGCGGTTTTTTGTCCAGCGGAACTGAACTTTTCCATTTCATTCACTAAATTATATTGCATAGGGGCGATTAAATCTTCTCGTTTCAACACGAACAACTCCTCACTTTCTCCACCCATTATACATAAATACAGGCTCTTTCCGTAAGGATATGCCTAAAAACAACCTCTGTAAACATAGATTTTATAGGCCGCTGGTCCTTTTTTATATGTAAAAAATGAAAAGGAGTGGGGATTCCCCCACTCCAAAGCCATTATGTGAAATTGTAAATTAGAATTGTCCTCCGCCCATGTTTTGTTGAGCAAAAGATACAAGACGTTTTGTGATCTCTCCTCCAACAGAACCGTTAGCGCGAGAAGTCGTTTCTGCTCCAAGGTTTACACCGAATTCAGAAGCGATTTCCAATTTCATTTGGTCGATAGCTTGAGCAGCTCCTGGTACTAAAAGGTTGTTGCTGTTACCTGAGTTATTGTTAGCCATGTGTCTCACCTCCTTGTGAGTATAGAATGTGTTAAAACACATGGCTTCATACAGAAAATCTTTGGTAATTGTATACAGGAGCCGGCTCTTCGTTAAAAGAGTTCTGCGAATTTGTCGTTTGCTTCTTGTTCGCTATATAATGTCATTGTTTCAATGTGATCAACCGCCTCTTGAATCAGCGGTTCAAAATCCACAAAGCTCTCAAAGTGTTCGATTTTTTCTTTTTTCGGGCGTGTTTTCGGGCTTGGCGGCGTAAAGATCGTGCAGCAATCTTCAAATGGCTGGATGCTTGTTTCGTATGTGCCGATTTCCCGTGATATTTCGATGATTTCTGTTTTATCCATGGCGATTAACGGACGCAGAATAGGTGTAGACGTAACCGCATTAATCGCGTACATGCTTTCAAGCGTCTGGCTCGCTACCTGTCCGAGGCTTTCCCCCGTAATAATCGCGAGCCCGTTTCTTTTTTCTCTGATTCTGTCGGCAATTTGAAGCATTAAGCGGCGGGTTGCCGTCATCGTATAGTTTTCAGGAATTTGTTTTTGGATCAGCTCTTGCGTCTTTGTAAAGGGGACGATATGAAGCGTCATGCTTCCTCCGAAGCGAGACAGACACTTCGCTAAGTCCATCACTTTTTGTTTCGCACGTTCGCTTGTGTATGGCGGGCTGAAGAAATGGACAGCTTCTACTGAGAGTCCTCTTTTCATTGCGTAAAAACCGGCTACCGGGCTGTCAAAACCGCCGGAAAGCATCAGTATCGCTTTCCCTGCTGAACCGACAGGAAGTCCGCCGGCGCCTTTTTCATTGCGAATCGTCAAAAAGGTTGCTTCCTCCCTGATTTCAATTCTGAGCGGTATGTCTGGATTGCGGACATCAACTGTCAGCCCTTCTGTATTTCGCAAAATATGACCGCCGATTTCAGCGTTCATTTCATTCGTATCTAATTCAAACTGTTTATACGCTCTCTTCGTTTCGACTTTAAACGTATCACCAGGCTGATATTGATCCTTGATCGCCTGCAGGGCAGTTGTCTTAATATCATCAAGGCGGCTCTCACACTTAATGGCCAGACTGAAGCTTTGAATGCCAAACACCTGTTTCAAGTGTGGAAAAAGAGCCTCAGGGTCCACTCCATTTAATGTAATCGTCATACGATCCCGATTAGAAAAGTATTTTAATGTCGGATAGTCTTTCAGGACAAGCCTGACGTTTTGCTTTAAACGTTCAATAAAGCTTTTTCTGTTTTTTCCTTTGGTTGATATCTCCCCAAAACGAATTAATATATGATCGTAATTCATGTTCTACCTCATCATTTTTTTTAGTTTTTTGATGCCAGGCACAAGCGCGTTCATAAATGGCTCTGTCACATCGCTTGTCTGGCTGTAGTTTAAGCTGATTCTGATGCTGCTTCCGGCGATCTGCTCTCCCTTGCCCATCTGTAACAGAACTTTGCTCGGTTTATGTTCCTTTGCCGAGCAGGCTGATGTTGTTGAAACGAATATATCCTTTTCCTCCAGCATGTGCAAAAGCACCTCCGCTTTTATGCCCGGCACAGAGAAATTAATGATATGCGGAGCGCTATTGAATTGAGGCGTATTTAAGACAACACCGTCTGAATCACTCAGCCTTTTCATAAACAATTCCTTTGCGGCCTCCATTCTTTCAAGGTGATGATGATAATCATCAGCCGCAAGATTGATGGCTTTGGCCAGTGAAACCGCACCTGCTGTATGCTCGGTTCCTGCACGTATGCCTTTTTGCTGAGAGCCGCCTGTTATCAGCGGGATAAGACGCGTTCCTTCCTTTACTAAAAGTGCACCTGTCCCCTTCAGTCCGTGGAATTTATGGCCGGATATGGAACAAAGATCAATGCCGGCATTCTCGATCGTCAAGGGAACTTTAAAGATGCCTTGCACATAATCGACGTGAAACAGAATGTTCGGATACTGCTTCAGCACTTCTCCAGCCTCTTCAATCGGCTGCACGGAGCCAACTTCATTGTTCACATGCATCATGCTGACAAGCACGGTATCCGGCCGAATCGCATCTTTCAGTTCCTTAATGGACACAAATCCATCTTCATTTACTGAAAGATAAGTTACTTCAAACCCGAATAGCTCTGTCAGCTGCTCCAAAGATTCAGTAACGGACGGATGTTCGATAGAAGTGGCAATGATATGTTTGCCTGTTTTTATCTTTGACAAAGCGGCTCCTTTTAAAGCCACATTATTAGCTTCTGTAGCACCTGACGTAAATACAATATCATAATTCTTTAGGCCCAAGGCTCTTTTTATTTGATTTTTGGCTGCCTGAAGCAGCTGTTCCGTTTCGGCTCCATATCGGTGCAAAGATGAAGGATTGCCAAAATATCGGCTGCTAGTCTGTTCATAAACGTTCAAGACTTCATGATAAGGTTTGGTCGTTGAACTATTATCTAAATATATCATCTTTTTTTACTCCTTTATGAAAGCGGTACAAGGTATGATATTTATGTTACCATAACAAAATTTAATAGAAAATTACAAAAAGCTAGTATTGACTTCTAAATTTTTTACCATATAATAAGATTTGTTCGTTTCGTCATATTATCTGACAATTAATTGACAGAATATTTTAACATAATTATTAGGAGGATTTTCATGAAACACTCACTGCCTGTCAAAGATACCATTATTATTGGTTTCATGCTATTTGCGCTATTCTTTGGAGCAGGAAATATGATTTATCCGCCGGAACTTGGACAAGCAGCCGGACACAATGTCTGGAAAGCCATCGGCGGATTTTTACTGACCGGGGTTGGCCTGCCTCTTCTCGGAATTATCGCTATCGCATTAACCGGCAAGGATGCTAAAGGACTTGCTGATAAAGCTCACCCTGCATTCGGTACAGTATTTACTGTTGTGCTTTATTTATCAATCGGACCATTATTCGCCATCCCGAGAACAGGAACCGTTTCTTATGAAATTGGTGCAGTTCCGTTTCTGGCTGGCGTTCCTGAAAGACTGTCTTTATTAATTTTTACACTCATCTTTTTCGGCATTACTTACTATTTAGCACTAAACCCAACCAAAGTCGTGGATCGAATCGGAAAAATTCTTACTCCAATTAAATTCACAATTATTTTAGTGATTGTTCTCAAAGCGATTATCACGCCAATGGGCGGTTTAGGTGCAGTAACGGAAGCATATAAAGGAACACCGGTATTTAAAGGATTTTTGGAAGGCTACAAAACAATGGACGCGCTTGCTTCAATCGTATTTGGTGTTGTCGTTGTAAATGCTGTGAAAAGCAGAGGCGTTACACAATCAAAAGCTCTTGCGGCAGCTTGTATTAAAGCCGGAATAATTGCTGCATTAGGGCTGACATTCATTTATGTTTCTCTGGCCTACCTAGGTGCAACAAGCACAAACGCAATCGGGCCTGTTGGTGAAGGAGCTAAAATTTTATCAGCATCGTCCCATTATTTATTCGGTTCATTAGGAAATATCGTACTTGGATCAGCTATCACAGTCGCATGTTTAACCACAAGCGTTGGGCTTGTCACTTCTTGCGGCACATATTTTTCAAAGCTTATCCCTGCGTTATCATATAAAGTTGTCGTTACCATCGTCACTTTATTCAGCTTGATGATTTCTAATTTCGGGCTTGCTCAAATTATCGCTTTTTCAGTTCCTATTTTATCAGCTATTTATCCGCTTGCCATTGTCATTATCGTTCTTTCATTTATTGATAAGCTCTTTAAAGAAAGACGTGAAGTTTACATTGCATGCTTAATCGGTACAGGATTATTCAGTATTTTAGACGGAATAAAAGCAGCCGGCTTTTCGCTCGGAGCTCTAAATACGTTTTTAAATGACAATCTGCCGCTATACAGCCTTGGCATCGGCTGGGTGATTCCTGGAATCATCGCCGCCATTATCGGCTATATTCTTACCTTTTTCATCGGTACATCCAAACAGCAGCTTAAAGAAATAAGTTAATGT
This sequence comes from Bacillus sp. AF23, assembly GCF_020861455.1. Lineage (NCBI taxonomy): Bacteria > Bacillati > Bacillota > Bacilli > Caryophanales > Bacillaceae > Bacillus > Bacillus sp. AF23. Next base: position 12,194 of record NZ_JAJHVY010000004.1, on the reverse strand, counting down.
TATGGTCGCCTGCGTTACTGCGCAGGCGTTTTTTTAATAAAAAAGAGCCCGCTCATAAACTGCGGGCTCTTTTTTACGATCTGAATTTAAGCGGATAAATCAGCTTTTATTTTTTTCACAGCACCTGGCGCAGCTTTCTCTACAGCTGCAGCCGCAATTTCATAGGATTCTTCATAATCATAAGCGTAAAACCGTCTTTCCGCTTCTTTCAGCTGTTCAGATAAAATATGGTTCTGGCTTCTGAATCGGTTTCCGAACTGAATGATTTTTTCAATCAGCATAACCTGCTCTACCAGTTCCTCTGATTCCCGGCTTGCCCTGTTCACGATATCTTCCGCTTGTTTCAGATGGGCTCCGGCCTCCTCCATATTTAAAGGAATTTCGTTTAATTGATTGACCGTTTCTTGAATGTGATGATGCGCGTTTTCCAGCATCTCTTGAATATGACTCGGGATGCCCGGGATGTTGCTTGTCTTCAGCAGTCTTGCTGTTTCAGAAATTGTTTTTTTCAGATTGCCAAGCGTCTCTCTCGCCTGCAGTTCTTCTTTTCTAAGAGCCTGCAGCTTTTCACGGTAATCCGTATGGTCTTTTTTCACTTCTTCAATCTGCTTCTCAATTGATGCGACCTCTTCAACTAAAAGAGAGTAGGCGACATGCTCTGCATCCAGCTTATCTTTTACTGACGCAAGCAGCTTGCCGACTTCATCAATGCGCTTTTCAAAGGCCTGCTGTTTGCCTAGCTCACCAGCTGTCAGTCTGTAGCTTTCCTTCACCAGTTCAGTTTCCGCCTTTGTCTGCTCCTTCTCTTCTTTCAGCTTATCGTAAGCAATGATCAGCTCAGGCATTTTGCTTAACACAGATTGGCCTGCTTCAACTTCACCCTCGAGCTGCTGGTAAACAGATTGAATATTTTCGTCTATGAGCTGCAGTATGGCAGATGCTTCATCAATATCCAGCTCAGTCATCAAAACATGTTCTGCCCGTTTCAGCTGATTTGACAGATTTTCCAGCTCCTTATCAATCTGGATATGCTCAAGCTTATACCCTTTCTCTTTCATTTCGCGATATCCGTCTTTGAGCTTTGCAATCTGGCCCGGCAGCGTCTGCTTGCAGTCGGCTAACAGTTTCGGCACATCATCTATGTACGACTGAAGCCGTTCTAGATTGCGGTCCTGCTCAAGGAGAACTTTTCTTGCAGTAATATAGTTCCCGCCCTCTGTCTCTTCTTCAAACTGTTTGATCCCGCTCCAAATCTCGTCAAGATCTGCTTCAAGGCTGTCATAAAGCTCTCCGTAAAGGTGGCTGTATGCCAGCAGGTTTTTTCGGGACTTTGAGTAGCGTTCTCTTACCTGTTCAATCTCTTCGCGGCTCTTTTCTTCACTTGTGACGAGATTGCTGATTTCCCGGAGTATCTTTTCAATGTTCGATTCCGCCGCTGTCAGGAGATCGTCGATATGAACGAGCACTTGATTGGCTTTTTTAAACCGGTATTTGTCCGCGCATTCTTCGGCATCATAAAGGAGCTCTTCAACTTTCGGCATATGGGCAGTGACAATCTCATCCCATTCTTCACGCCATTTCTCAAAGAACTCTTCTGTCTGCCCCGTCATTTTCAGATGTTTAATTTTGGACATTTCTTCCACTATCGATCGATTGAGAATTTCAATCTTCCAAGATTCCAAACGATCAATTTCCGTGTAGATTTTTTTCCTGAAAAAGTAGCCCGCCGCAAACAGCGCGAGCAGTACAATTAATAATCCAATGACAAACTCCATAATGAGCCCCCTTGCTGTTAACCTTAATCTGTCAGGGTGTTTTATTTATTCAGAAAGATTTCAGGATATGTATTGAGAAAAACTGTCGTTTTCATTGTTATTATGATACCATGTAACCAACATTTTTTGAGCAGAAATCAAAAACTTTTTGTGCAAAATCGGCAGGATTTGACTATTTTTTCACGGGGTGACACCAATGCTAAAGCGAGACGGACATATTCACACACCATTTTGCCCTCACGGAACAACAGACACACTCAGACAATATGCGGAGGAAGCGATAAAAAAAGGCTTTCAATCAATTACGTTTACAGAGCACGCTCCTTTGCCTCCCTCTTTTACCGATCCGACACCGCAAAAAGACAGCGCGATGGCGCAAGCCTCTTTGGAACGCTACATTAATGAAATTTCCGGATTAAAAAAAGAATATCGCGGACAGCTTGACATACGGACCGGGCTTGAGGTCGATTATATTGCTGAATACGAAGATGAAATCAAATCGTTTCTGAATACATACGGCCCATTTTTAGATGACAGCATCTTATCCGTTCATTTTTTGCGCACAGGCTCGTCTTATCTGTGCCTCGACTATGATGAGCATACATTTAAAAAGCTGATCTCAGAGTGCGGAAGCATCGAAGCTGTATATGAACTGTATTACCGCAGCATTTATTCTTCTATTGTAGCATCTCTCGGCGCCTATAAGCCAAAAAGAGTCGGTCACATCACACTCGTTAAAAAATTCATCAGGCTGTTTCCTTATAAAATGTCCGATCATATTCACAGACTTGCTTCTGAGTGCCTGAACGCTGTCAAGGAAAACGGAATGGAGCTCGACTTTAATACATCAGGTCTGAGAAAAACATACGCGGGGGATATTTATCTGGAGGATTGGATGATTGAGGCGGCGAAGCAAAAAAACATCCCGCTTGTATTCGGGTCTGATGCCCATCAAGCGGGTGATGTCGGATACGCGTATGAGAAATTTACTGAACTGCGCTAATTTGTGACCGCATGTCTCCTGTCCGGAATACGCTTCTGATCCAAATCTTGATTTCCTCAAAATACATTTTATAAAAGTACGGCTCGTGCGGCTGCATATAGAGCACTTCTGAAATATATTGAGGCTGGAGATAGGGCATCATCAAGAGAGATTTTAATTGAAGAATAAAATGAGGCAGCGGCAGCGTTAAATGTTCTCGCTGTTTTTCTCCTTCCTCAATAATCAGCTGGAAGATATACTTTTCCTTCATCAGGTACGTCGACATTATTTCCCTTATTAAAGTCGAATCAATGGTGACTTCCCGGTAGACAAACCGAGTTAATTGACGATTGTTATGCTGATAGGATAAAATATCGAAAACCAATTGGAGAAGCTGTTCCTGCGTGCTTTGAAAAGAGATGTTGCCTGCCGCTGTTTCAAGTGTTTTATTGTAGCCTTCGTAAAACTCTGAAACTAAGTGTTCCATCAAACCTCCTTTGCCTTTAAAATAGTAGGAGATGTGCGCAACATTTACATCAGCTGACTTTGCAATTTCACGGACAGATGTGCCAGAAAATCCTTTTTGGTTAAAGAGCATGACAGCAGATTCAATAATTTTGTCTTTGGTGCTTACTTTCATACCGGCTCACTCCTTCCTCTTGTTACAAATTCAAGGCGGAGACCGGCTGTTCCTGTAAGAACTTATCGACAAATGCCGGCAGAAAAGCCGGGATTTTGTTTTATATTATAGAAAAAGTGAGGGTTTTCCATGTTTCATGTCGAACAACAATCTGGAGATAAAGAAAAAGACTATCAGCTTCTGCTCAAACAGCTCGAAGCCATAACAGAAGACGAAACAGACCAAATTGCAAACTACGCAAATGCGTCAGCACTGCTTTATCATTCATTGCCTGAGGTCAACTGGGCCGGTTTCTATTTTGCTAAAGAAGGGGAAGGACAGCTTGTGTTAGGGCCATTTCAAGGTCTGCCGGCATGTGTCCGTATTCCTTTCGGCAAAGGCGTTTGCGGAACAGCATATGCAAACGGAAAAGCAGAGCGAGTTGCGGATGTAAACGCATTTCCGGGACATATCGCCTGTGATGCAGCATCTCAATCAGAAATTGTGCTTCCGATTCATGTAGACGGAAACCTAGTCGGCGTTTTGGACATTGACAGCCCTGTCAAAAACCGATTTGATGAGATCGATGAAAAGTATCTTACACAATTTGCAGAAATCCTTGAAAAAGCTTTAGTGTAGAGCATACAGCAAAAGCCCAAAACATGTAGCGTTTTGGGCTTTTTTCATTTTATCGACTCGTGAATCATCAAACGGTTTTTCCCGCTGCGTTTCGCGGTGTAAAGCGCTTCGTCGGCCTCGTGAACAAGCTCCTTCAAGGATTTTTTCGATTCTGAGTCCCAGCAGGAGATTCCGCATGAAATCGTCACCTCAGGCTTCGTACTTTTTCTCACCGCACAAACAAGCCTTTCGGTAATCCGTTTCCCGACAGCAACCGTCACATTCGGAAGGTAAACCGCCAGCTCCTCGCCCCCCCAGCGGGCGCCGACATCATGCTTTCGGATATTGCTTTTGATAACGGAAGCGACCTGTATTAAAATCTCGTCCCCTGTCTGATGTCCGTACGTATCATTTACATTTTTAAAATTATCAATATCAACAAGAATAAAAACGCCTTTTTGATGAATTTTCATGCTGTATTGGATTTTTTCATCTAAATAGACTCTTGAATACAGCTCTGTCAGCTGATCCGTTTTCACAAGATGCTCAAGGCGGTCGCGAAGCATCGAATTGGTCACAGCCAGCGTTGCGTGATGAATCAGCGCTTGGAACAGCTTGTACATTTCAAATGTAAAAGCGTACATTTCCTTTTTCAGCAAAACGGCAAATCCCAGGAGCTGGTCATTCTCCATCATCGGAACAGCCATAAGTGAACCGTATCCGGCTTTTCCAAACACAGACTGTCCATTTCCGATAAAAACGCCATTCTCACCTTCGTACAGTTTTTCTTTTATTTCATTATATATATCAGACGACTTCGTTTCTTTAAAAAATGCTGTGCTCCCGGGAAGCAGTGTCTGATGTTCAAAATGGTCAATATGGAAAAAACCCACTTCTTCAGCATGAAATGATTCAGCCATTCTCACAGCAAGATCGTTCATCGTATCCGTCAGCGTCAGCCGCTGGTTGAGACGGCGCGATGTTTCATTAATTAATTCCAAGTTTGCAATACTTGTTTTGGATTGTTCATAGAGCTGGGCATTTTCAAACGCCTTTCCCGCGGCATTTGCTATCAGTGACATTTCATCAAGGTACACGTCGGTAAGAGGACTGTCTCCCGCCCCACCTGCCATCAGAACGCCGTACGTTCCCTGCTGCCCTTTAATTGGAATGTAAGCGACCGTTTCATTTTTCCGCAAAATGTCCCCGGATAGATAGACTTTAAGCGCAAAGGAATCGGCATCTTCCTCTTCCATATACAGTTCCTTTGCAGGAACACCTATACATTGGTCCTGATCATGAGAAATAAACAGAGAAAATTGAAACAGGGGAAACGTGGTGTGTAAGCTTTCAAGAAGCTTCTTTAACACTTCCGTCTGATCGAGCAGCGAATGGAACAGTTCTGTCATCTTGTATATCTTTTTTTGATAGATTGTTTTGATATAAAGTCTTTCCTGTTTCATTGACTGATTCAAAAAAGAAGAAATCAAATCCGGAAGCTCTTCCGGAAACACTCCGTCCTGCCTGCATGTTAAATGAAAGCTCCTGCCGGAGACATGATCCTCGATAACATAAAATGAAGCATTTATTTTCGATGCAGAAAAATGCACTTCATCCTCTGTCATTTGTGCCATGCGATCAGATGGAGACGGTATAAGGGATACGCAAAGTGATGGAAAATATGTTTGAATAGCCGATGTCAGCCATATAAGAGAGTCGGTGAATGAGACCTTTACAGATTTGGTTAATAAAAAATCGAGCATATGATAACGAAAGGCGGGTAATTGATCTTTTGTTTGTTCTATCATGTTTTATCACCTAAAAAGTTCACCACTAATTTTTGTTTATTATATCATAAACAGCAAAGCGATAATGGATGAATGGTTGACTTCAAAACAAATAAATTATATAATGACCTTTGTGTGAAATATTGCAGCCTTTTTGTTCAGCTTCTATGTTTTCATTTTGTTCCTTATCAGTAAGGTGTATCGTGTAACTCTCTGCTGCTGGAGCGAGGATACATGAAAACAAAATGTTCATGGTCGAATAGAACAGACGGTTTTTATTTTCCACAAAAATAAAACCAAAGGAGGAGTCACATTATGGCTCGCTATACAGGTCCATCTTGGAAACTGTCCCGCCGTCTAGGAATATCTCTTAGCGGAACAGGAAAAGAATTAGAAAAACGCCCTTACGCTCCAGGTCCACACGGCCCAGGACAACGTAAAAAATTATCAGAATACGGTTTGCAATTGCAAGAAAAGCAAAAGCTTCGTCACATGTACGGTGTAAACGAACGTCAATTCCGCACATTGTTTGACAAAGCTGCAAAAATGACTGGTAAACACGGCGAAAACTTCATGATTCTTTTAGATTCTCGTCTTGATAACGTTGTGTACAAGCTAGGTTTAGCGCGTACTCGCCGTCAAGCTCGCCAATTGGTTAACCATGGCCACATTACTGTAGACGGAAGCCGCGTTGACATCCCGTCTTACCAAGTAAAAGCTGGTCAAACAATCGGTGTTCGCGAAAAATCAAGAAACCTTTCTATCATCAAAGAATCTGTTGAAGTAAACAACTTCGTTCCTGAATACCTTACTTTCGACGCTGAAAAGCTTGAAGGTACATTCACTCGTCTTCCAGAGCGTTCTGAACTTGCTCCGGAAATTAACGAAGCGCTTATCGTTGAGTTCTACTCTCGTTAATTGAAGTGCTCTTTAAAGAGCATTCACCTAAACCCTAGAAACCTTGATAAATCAACGTTTCTAGGGTTTTTCTTTTATATTCTGCTATGTAGAATTGTGTATTCTTCCATAATTATTTGGGGGAGGTTTGGAGGCATAAAAAATTTTGGACGGACGCTTCTCCCCTTTCATATAATAACTTTTTTATTGGTATACTCGATGGCCACATTCACAAATAAAGTGTACATGCTTGTTCCCATTCCAGTTACAAACATAATTAGTTGATTTTTTTTGACATGAAGGGCAAGTTACACCAGGTTTAATGCTAGGTTCGCCGTCATGCTGTTCATAAACCTCTAATACATCATCAAACATTTTGAGTACTCTTTTTAGTTCCTCATCAAGTTCTTTTGTATTTATCTCCTTGCTCATCTTTTTCACCTCACACTTAATAGCCTAAATGCTTATCTAATACAAAAAAGCCCATTATAGGGCTGCTATTTAGAGATCTGCTTTTTTACGCTGACGGGGTCTGATAATAAGATACAACTCCTATTATTGCTAACACGATGAATACGGCTAGGATGCTCCACAATGTTATTTTAACGCCTTTTGTCATGTTATGCCCCTCACTTTTTATCAAGTTCCAACTGGTCTCTCTGCGATTTGAATATCAGTTCCGACTGGTTTTTCACTAAATTGAATGTCTGACTGAGTAAACAAACTAGCGCCAGCAGCTAACCCACTTAAGATAATAGCTGTAACAGACACACGAAGTATTAATCTTTTCATCCTATTCCCTCCAACTGCCTCATTTTCTTTTCGGCTAAAATAGCTCGCTTAGAAAATTCAAGAGCATCCTTATAACATTCTTTCTCCTCGCAGTACTGAGAGATAATCAAGGAAAGATCAAGAACACTGTCTAAGTCATTCTTTTCTTGAAGGAAATGAATGTAACTCCAACATTGCTCAATGGTTTCGTTTTGATTATCTTGAAGAAGTGCATAAATGATGTTTATTTTAGCCTCATACACTTTATTCTCTTTCTGGGTTAAATTTTCCTGTCCTTTTTTGTAATAATATACAGCTTTATCTTTTTGACCCATAAGGAATAACTCTTTGGTAGCCATGTAAAGAGAGTTAATGTAATAAACCGATTGTCTCCACTCTTTATTTCTTATGGATTTTCTCAGTGCGTTGAGACAGTCTTGGGATCTGTTTGCTGCTGAGTATGTAATACTTAAATTGTGATGGATTTGCGCTTCGAAAAATTTATCATCAAGCTCTTTTGAAATTCTAATTGCTTGGAAATAAGCTTCTTCAGCTTTATCAAATTGGCCAAGATCTGTATAGTTAGTTCCTACAACCATAAGTGCAGTTGCATACTTCCTTTTGTAATTTTCATTCCCTTTATAAATGTTGAGTGCGTTGTTTATATAATTTAATGAAACAATACTTTGTCGGAGCATCATGTACATTGATGCCACTTTAGAATAAAATTCAGCAGCTTCAATTTCATCAGGAATAATGGATAACTTTTTCTCAGCAATTTTAAATAAGCTTATGGCATTCTCGAAGTTTCGATTATAGGATTCGTATAACGCTTCAAACAAAAAGAAATAGTACTCTATCATGTTATCTGTTTTTTGAATTTCTCTCGCATGCCTTTTGTTGAAGTATGAATGTTTAGGAAAGTCTGTTCCTTTTACTTGATACATCATCATTTTATGTCTTTCTTCAAGTAGAGAGTAATACATCAATACTTCCTGATCTTCTTCCATGTCATCAAATAAAGATCTGACTTCTTTAAAATATTTTTCAGCAGTCTCAACATTTTGCTGTTTAATAGCCATATACCATTCATTTAAGTAATTAGCAACATATTCAGAAGCAAGTTTACTCATAATAAACCCCTCTTTCTGTCAAAATTCTAAATTATCAAACAAATGTTAACACAACTTTAACATTAAATGTAATATATAGAAAAAATTTTCGACATAGCGCAATCCTGCTTTCGTGATGACGCAATTAAACTCAAGGGATAATATACCTAATTTTCAAGATACGAAAGAACAGATTGCCTAGGTCTTGTATATCGATTATAAGGAAATGTCCTTTCTCAGACAATCAATTGAGTAAAAATAACTATTTCCATTGGAGGATTTCTGGTATTTGGCCGATCTTAAAGCCGTTAACTCTCCTAAAATATGGTAAAATTTTGAGTATTGAGTGTCAGAAAAAGGAGAATGGTATGAAGGTATTTGAAGCAAAATCATTACTTTCTGAAGCGGATAAACGTGCAAAAGAGTACAAGGAACTCAGATCACAAATGGTTAAGCTCAGAAAAGCATTTAAAGACGTAGCCAACTTGGATGACAGCGAGTTTTCAGGTAAGGGTGCAGACAACATTAAAGCATTTTATCATGATCATGTCGGCGTTACAGACCAATGGATCGATCTAATTGACATGAAAATTGCTTTCCTTACAAGTATCTCTGGAGTTATAGAGGAAGCCAGCTTGTCAGATGCATACGTCGAGGAGTCTTTTTTAGAGCATGAACTTGCAAATGCTTATAAAAAATCAAAGGCTATTATGTCCGAACAGAAGAAAGCAATGAAGGACATTCTGAACGATATTGACGATATCCTACCACTTGATTTGTTTTCAACAGAAAACTTTAAAGATGAACTTGCCAGTGCAGATAAGAAACGTGAAAAAACAATTGATAAAATTGGAGAAGTAGATGATGATTTAACAACTGAATATGCATTAACAGAACCAAACGAACAATTCATTCAGCAAGATTTTAAAAAGCTGCAGGAATCAACAGGCAAAGGGAAAAACGCCAAAGCGTACAGAGAAAGTGACATACATAAGAAAAAAGGCGATATTGAAAAACATACTGAAGCTTATTTGACAATTAAGAAGAAGGAAGAAAAAGAACAAGAAATCGAAAAGCTGAAAGAAAGACTGAAAAATTACGACTATGCTGATGCAGATGAATTCTATTCAATGGCTAAAACTATTGGTTACGATAACCTAACAGAGGATCAGCAAAGATATTTCACACAGATTGAAAACACACGTGAGTTGATGGCCGGAGCCAAAGGTACTGTTACAGCTCTTTATGATATGACAGCTGAAACATTAGACTATATGGCACATAATCATCCTGTCGACATGTTTATTAATTCTGCAGTTGCAGTTTATCACTATGATTCCACGTTTAATTCAATTAAAGATGCAATAATAACCTCCTATGTTAGAGATGTAAAGAACGGAGACACAGAATCAAAGGCTCACTGGTTTACATATGCAGCAGTAAACATCTTTGGTTTAAAAGGTGCTGGTTCAGTTGCTAAAATTGGAGTGAAAACAGCCGGAAAAGCAGCAGTTAAAAAAGCGTCTAAAAAACTGGATGAAACTCCTGATCCACTAACAGCAATCAAACCGTTTGTCATGCAAGAAGATGTTGTTGTAGCAGGCGGCATGCCTTATAATGTCATCAATGATGTGAGCGCAAAAGACAGGCTGCTTCAGCTTGCTAAAAAATTAGATGAAACAAGAAAGCCATTTACAGGTCAGAAAGTAAATGTCCCTTGGTTAAATAAAGAAAAGTATGGTGCTTATGAGGTTAAGGGCAAGGTAAAAGTAAAAGGAAATATCAAAGATGTAAGCCGAAGAGTTTATACAATGAAAGATATCGATATTAATCAAAAAGATCGTAAAGGTCGAACAAACCTTGAATTAATGAAAGACGGTAAGGCACCTCTAGCCAAAGACGGTACAAAAATCAATTTGCACCATTTAATTCAGGAAGAACCTGGAAATATTGTTGAAATTCCAAACAGTTTACACACAAAATATAGTGAGGTCATACATAAACTTAAAACTGATGGAGAGAGTTTTAGAAATGATCCAGAATTGAAAGTTCAATATGAATATTTTAGAGCGAGATATTGGAAATGGAGAGCCACTCAATATACAGAGTAAGAGAGGTTGGTAAAAATGGAACTATACACGCAAGTGGAACAGTTTTTAGATGAAAATGCAAAAGATAAAGATTTCACAGGAGGAATTGGAGAGGACAAAATCTCTAAAATAGAACAAGATCTTAAAGTGAAACTTCCAGAGAGCTATAAATGGTTTCTGAGGAACTATGGTTCTGGTGGAGTTTATGGAATTGATATTCTTGGCTATGATTTTGGAGGCCCATCAGTTGTTGAATATACCAACGAGTATCAAGAACACTATAAGTTAACCAAAGGACTTGTTGTAATAGAGGATGTTGATTACTTTGCATATTGTCTAGATACCAATAAGATGAATAATGAAGAATGTCCTGTATTTACGTGGGATAGAGTAATTGGTTACCAAGAAGTTGTTGCGGATAATTTTATTGAATTTTTCTTCGATAAGCTTCAACGAATGAAAGACAACTGGGAAGAAGATGAAGAATGGGACAATTAAGTCAAAAGAATTGCAATTTAGAGCCCCTCATTATATGAGAGGCTTTTTTATTACTTCAATTTCGCTTCAAGTTTCGCTTTTGTTTTCGGTTCCAAAATGTTATCCTGACTAATCCTCTGTTTAGGATAGAAAATTACACTCATTTCGTTTTAAAATGAAAATGTTAGATCTTTAAACAACTGGAGGTTTTTATGATTTTATTTATGGGATTTCTCTCGATATTATCTGCAATTGGTATCGTAACTGGGGTAATTTTTTTATTCTTCAAAAAAACAAGAAAAAAAGGAATATGGATATTGCCAATAAGCTTATTACTATCCATCTGTGGATTTACTTATATGGCTCAATCAGATAATTCGCCAACTGAGAAAAAATCCGTTACCTCAAGCACCTCTCAGCAAGATGGACTGGGCGATATTTCAACTGAGGAAAAGCAGCAACAGATTAGAAAAGAAGCTGAAGATGCTGATTTCAAAAAAATCAATGTTGAGGACCCTCCAGATAAAATAGTTCGTATCAAAGGAGAAGTTTCTGCAATCGAAAATGCCGAAGCTGGAGGAAAATTTATTATTTCATCTAAAGAGAAAAATGGGTATGGTGTTTATAATGTTTTTGCGCTATTCCCTACAAAGTTAAAGGAGAACCAAACCATTATTCTTTATGGATCAGTTCAGAAGGAAAAAGCTGAAAATGGAGGACCACTAATAACTGGTCTATTTTATGACAAAACCAACTAATACTTACAATTGTTTTTTCGATGTACCTAGCTCTAGGAGTTGATATTGTGTGACTGATTTTGAGCACAAGTTATATCAAATCTTTGTTAATATGCGTCTATACGGAAAGAATCCAACTCTTCCCGAACTGAAAAGAAAGACTGGGAAAAGCGAACAGGAAATACGGGATGCCACAAAAAGCCTAATCCGCAAAGGAACTCTTTCATGGGATGAAGAAAAGAAAATATGGATTATTTAAAAAGCCCAACTCATATGGGGACTGACCCCATAAGATGAGACAAATAAAAAACACCTTCAAGTTTGAAAAC